>JACQVT010000454.1 GCA_016209665.1 Planctomycetota bacterium
ATGCTGGCTTGGTCGGTCGCCATTTCGGGTCTCCCTGCCTGGGACCCCATTATACCACGCCGGCGGTGCCGGTGGGGATCGGGCCGGTGACGTAGTCGCGGGGATCGGTGACGTGGCCGGTGAGGGCGGAGGCGGCCACGGTGAGCGGGCTCGCGAGGTAGACGCCGGCGTTGCGGTCGCCCATGCGGCCGGGGAAGTTGCGGTTCGTGGTGCTGATGCAGGTTATGGCCGAGTTCAACCGGCCGAACGTGTCCTTGGGGCCGCCGAGGCAGGCGGCGCAGGAGGCCGGGCCCATCGTGCAGCCGGCGTCGGCGAGCACGTCGTGGATGGACTTTTCGCCGCCGGCCTTCGGTTCGCCGCGGAGGTTGAGCCGCAGCATGTCGGCGTGCACCTCGGTCGAGCCGGGTACGACGAACGTCGGCACCTTCACCGATTTGCCGTTGAGGATGGCCGCGGCGAAGATCATGTCGGTGATCTTGCCGCCGGTGCACGAGCCGATGTACGCCCGGTCGACGTTCACGCTCCGGCAATTGCGGGCGATGTCCTTGTTGTCGGGCGAGTGCGGCTTGGCGACCAGCGGCTCGAGCTTGGCGAGGTCCCACTCGTGGACGTAATCGTACTTCGCGCCGGGCTCGTCCTTGACGATCTCCCAGTCAGGGCGGTTCGAGCGGGCCTTCACGTAGGCCAGCGTCTTGTCGTCTACGTCGCAGACGCCGTTCTTGCCGCCGGCCTCGATGGCCATGTTGGTCAGCGTCATGCGGTCCTCGAGCGTGAGGCTGGCGATGCCGTCGCCGGTGAAGTACATGGCCTTGTAGGTTGCCCCGCTGACGCTGATCTCGCCGATGACGGCCAGGATGAGGTCCTTGGCGGTCAGATACGGCGGGATCTGCCCGTGGAAGACGAACCTCATGGTGGGCGGCACCTTGAGCCACAGCTTGCCGGTGCCCAGGACAAAGCCGGCGTCGGTGTTGCCGATGCCCGTCGCGAATTGGCCGAAAGCTCCGGCGGTGCAGGTATGGCTGTCAGTGCCGAGCAGCACCTCGCCGGGCCGCAGGTGGCCCTCTTCGGGCAGAGCCTTGTGGCAGACGCCCTTGTAGTGCGTCTGCGTCGGGTCCTGGTAGGGGTTGGGCATCCCCTCGCCCTGGATGAAATCGGGATCGTAGTAGTACTTGATGCCCTGCTCGCGGACGAAGTCGCGGAGGATCTGGATGTTGCGATGGGCGTGGGTGTCGGCGGTGAAGATGTAATGGTCGGGGATGATCACCACCCGCTGGGGGTCCCAGACCTTGGCCTTGGGGCCGAACTGCTCCTTGAACACGCCGATGGTGCCGGGGCCGCACACGTCGTGCGTCATCAGCACGTCGACGTTCACCCAGACGTTGTCCCCCGCGGCAACGGACGCCTTGCCCGCGTGCCGGGCAAGGATACTCTCGGTCATGGTCATTGGCATGGTTGGCGATCCTTCGGGTGCCTAGGATATTCATTCTAGCGGGCTAGCCTGTGCAGAACAATGCCCCGACAACAGCGAGACGGGGATCTGCCAGTCGGCCGGGATACAGACAGATCGGACAGAGAAAACGTGCGGTCAGATCGAATCCTACTGTCATCGGGTTGAGTGCCCCGAGAGCGATCGCGGCGGGACATCATGCCGGCGTCCATCGCGTCCTTGCCGACAGTTTGGCCTCGATGTCCGCGAGAATCACGCTCAACTCGACATTTGCCTGTTCCTGGAGCCCCAGCGCCATCGAGATGCCGGCAGCATCAGTACTGCGTCGCTCGGCCAGTTGGAGGCGGTGGGAAGTGCCGTGTTGATCGAGTGAGTAGGCGTGAAAGTGCATGGCATGTCCGAGCTTCGGGTCGGAGAGATGGTCCAGGGTAAACTCACGCCCCATGTATTCCAACAGCCGGTCTTGAACGATGAGAACAAGATGCTTCGAGATGTGCTCGAAGGTCTGGATCTTGTGATGGAGTTGGACCAGAATCGTCTTCGCCGTCATCTTCCAGTTGATGCCATAGGGTTTGGGTGACTTTGCGGCCCTGGCGTCGGTCGGGGCACCCACCGATTTCAGGAACCTCGGCCGTGCTGGCCATACCGTGCCCGTCGTGTCGAGCGTCTGCAGTTCGATGCCCACGAAATCAACCGGCTTGCCCTTCGTGGCGGACACCAGGAAGTAATCCACACTGCCGCCCGGCAGCGTCATCTCCGGGATGACGTGTAGCTCGTTGCCAGGCTCGTGGAGCGTAAGCAGGTGCAGACAGTCCGCGAATATCTGCCTTCCTTCCAGCAGGCGGAATGGACAGATCATGACGGGCTGTCTGGCGGCGCCGTGGAGGACGGTACAGGTGCCGATCGAAATGCGCGGCTGACTCTTCCTGACCTTGATGCAGGTGCGACCGAGGTAGGGGCAACGCTGGGTCCTGATGGCTGCCTTCCAGTCGACACCCGCCTCGTGTGACGTGGGATGCCCGAAGAGTTCCACGATGTCGTGACTCATAGCAGGGACTCACACCGCTCCCTGGCGGAACTGATGTACTCAGGGGAGATGTCGATCCCGACCGACTTGCGCCCCAGTTGCATGGCGACGAGGTTGGTCGTGCCCGTTCCGCAAAAGGGATCGAGGGCCAGTCCATCGGGAGGACAAGTGGCGAGCAGGGGTATCCGGCACAGATCGGCCGGATAGGGTGCGAAGTGGGTTTTGCGTTTCTGCGTATCCTCCGGAAGGATGTCCCATACGTCGCCCGGCTTGCTGCCATTGGGATGGTACTTGAGGAAGTAGAACCCGCGTTGTTGCAGTTCGCGGGCACGGCCGGAGACTTGCTCGGAGTCGGAATGGGTGGTCCTCTGTTGCCTGCGGATGATCATCCGGAAGTCCGCCACATCCCCGCAGCGAACAGAGTCGAGCATGTCTTCCAGCGCCGCGTAGGCGATGCTCTTTTCGTGTTCAGTGAGCGATGTTGACAGTTCAATCTGGCGACGGTAACGGACGCCGGTTACACCCGTCGCGGACACCACGGCCCCATTGACCACCTGTGCCTTCTTGGGGGCAGTTCTGATTCCATCGATGTCGTAGTAGTACCCCTTTGCGCTCTTCACGAAATGAAAGACCGGCTCATGCACGTTGCGCAGCTTGTCATCCGTGTTGTCGGGTGAGCCCTTTACCTTGTTCCAGACAATCTGGTTTCGGAGCACCCATCCCTGTTGATCTAGCATCGCGAGGGCCACACGCCAGGGGATTCCCAAGAGGCACTTATTCAGGTAGGTGTCTCCGATGTTGAGCCAGAACGAACCGCTAACCTTCAGCGTGCGGTGGACTGCCTGGAAGACCTGAAGCAGGGACTCGACATACGCGTCGTGAGTGTGCTCGAGCCCGATACCGCCGCCCGAGTACTCTCGTTTACCCCAATAGGGAGGGCTCGTCATGCAGCAGTCGAACACCTCCGCTGGGAGTCGACGCAGGACCTGAACGGCGTCGCCACAGAAGAACAGCGGTCGTCGCCGGCTTGTGGACAGGTAGTCCTGAAGCTCAGAAGCCGGATCGGGGTCCGGGCCACCCTTTGGATCGCCGGTGATTTGTTCTAACGCTCCTCTTGCCATTGGCAACCAGTCCCATGTTCTCAGGGCTGAGTCCACCCTGGATCGCGGCACCTCAGCCCTTTTCACCTGAACTCCGGGCTCATAGTCTATCCAGTGAGGGCCCGAGGCGGAAGGCCGTCGAGTCTGAGTTCGGCCCGAAGGCGGGCCCGGCTACCCGAGGCGAGCGACTGGGGCCTGCGGCCTGGCTGCCCTCAGGTCGCGGGATGTCCGTCTTCCCGCAGGCAGATCGAGTCATCGTTGGACGAGAGCCATCCGTTTGATGCCTGCCGGAGGGCAGGATTGGGCGATCGCGAGACAGGCGAACGGCGAAGTGGTACGCTCAAGGCCAAGGAGGTGGCGCCATGGCATTTCGACTCGGTGAGCAGGTGGTCCGGGGCGGGGTCGACAACACGAAGAAGAATTCCGTGAACGGCTGGCTGGAGTTGCGAGGGATCAGCCACCGCGTGGCCCTCAATCTGACCGGGGGCTGCGACGCCGACCTGGCGGGCCGGCACGTGCAGTTTCGGGTCCGCGGCTGGGCGGTGGATGAAGATGACAAGCCGGCGAGCGAGGAAGCCGAGAACGCCGCCATCGAGCAGCCCGGGCTCAAGGGGTTCGCGTGGCATCAGATCGGCCCCACGGGGACGATGACGGCGGCGCGGAAGGTGCGGGTGGCCGACTGTCCGGCCGAGGAGTTGTACGCGCGGTGCCTCGATGAGCCGCCGCCCATGGAGTGGAAGCGGTGCCTGTACCTGGAGGAGTTGCGCGGCACGCAGTGGGTCCAAGGCTTCAGCACCTGCGAGTTTTGCGATGCCTGTCAGGCCGAGTTCGATCGCGAGTAAACGTCGATGGCGGCTCCGGTGGGTCCTGCCCGGGCTGCTGGCCATCGTTCTGGCGACGGCAGGGGGGCTGTGGCTGGCGTTCCAGCACGTACCGGCGTGGTATCGGCCGGTGGAGATCGCACCGGACCAGATGCAGGCGGTGCGCGATGACCTGGTGCGGGTCCAGTCAGCCTTCGGGGAGCACCTTGCCCTGGCGAGCGAGCCGTTCGAGTACCGGATCTCACAGGACCAGATCAACTCCTGGCTCGCGGCGCGGGAAGACATCTGGCCGTTGTCGCGGGAGTGGTTGCCGCCCGGCGTGAGCGAGCCGTTCGTCACCATCGACCCGGCGGGCATCCGCCTGGCGGCGGCCTGTCGCTACGGGTCGGTGCAGACCGTCCTGAGCGCGCGGGTCATGGTCCGTGCGGATGAGAACCAGGTCCACTTCCAGGTGATCGAGACACATAGCGGCTCGCTGCCGGTGCCCAGGGGCTGGCTGCGGGATCGTCTGGCGAGCGTCCCGCCACCTGCTGAGTTCCCGTGGGCCGCGAATGGACGCGGCGATGGCGATCCGGCGTCAGTCGCCGACGTCCTCGAGGGGGTGTCCGTGCCGAACACCGGCGTCTGGTGGGAACCCAAGCGGCCTTACCGCGTCATCGCCGTTCGGCTGGAGGATGGAGCGATCGTTCTGGCCATCCGTCCTTTGCCATACCGGGGATCGTGCAGGTGAAGCGGCAAGCACTAAGCGGGTTGGGTCCGATAAACCATCCAGGCGTCGGAATCGTCTGCAGCGGCGATTTCGTAGCTGCCGATCAATACGGAACCGTTCAAGTGGACGGTCCACCGCCGCGGCTGCTGGTCGAGCAGCGTGTAGGTTCCGCGGTCGATCCTGACGACGTGGCCCCGGTTGCCCGAGACCGGGCCCTCGTAGTCCAGGTACAATCGTCGGTGGTCGGGGATCCGCCGGGCGGGAACCGGCCGGGCGTTCGGGGACGAGGCGAGCGTTGTCGGGCTCTGGAGCAACTGCCACGTGGCTAGAACTCGTCCCTGGTCCAGGCACAGGTCCCAGTGCTCGCTGTCGGGCAGGACGTGGTGCAGCAACACGAAAGGTCTGGGCGGCGCCATCCGTACCATTGTATCTTGTGCCGTCTTGATTCCCCACTGTGGGCGGGATAGGATACCGCGGCGATGACGCCAAATCTCCTTGGCAGGGAGGCTGAGGTTATGCGAACACGCCGATTGTTCTCGAGATTCGCGAGGGTGTCTGGCAGTCTGGTCCTGGCCTGCATGGTGACGGTCGTCGCCGGTTGTGCCGAGGACGTGAAGGACATCCGCACCGAAGGCATCCATCAGTTCCGCAATCACCAGCACATCGAGTCGATGGCGACGCTCCGCTACGCCTTGCGGAAGGAGCCTAACGACGCCGAGTGCAATTACTACATGGGGTTGAACTATCGGGCGTTGGCGGAGCGGCGCTTCCAGGAGGGCGACCTGCCGGCGGCCAAGCGGACGCTGGACGTGGCCCTGTTCTACTTCACCCAGGCGGTCAAGAGTTGGCCGAACTACATGGCCGCGGTCCAGGCCAAGACCGAGGCCCTCGCATCGCGCGGCAAATACGACTCGGCCCTGTCGGTGGCGGAGACCGTCGCCGACAACAACCGCGGCGTCGCCGACCACTTTGTGTTCCTCGGTGATGAGTATCGGGCCCGGGCGGATTACGACAACGCGCTGCGGGCCTACAAGACGGCTCTGGCCAGCGATCCGCAGAACGCGCGGGCGTACGCCGGCATGGCCCGGCTGTACTGGCAGGTCGGTGACCGGGAGTTGGCCGTTGATACTTTCACGCGGGCCCACGAGTTGAACCCGGCCGAGCCGGACGCCGCCGAAGCCCTCGCGGAGCTGGAGCATTCGGGCGAGAGTCACATGGCGGCCCCCCTGCCGCGGGTGCTGCCGCCGCAGGAGCCCAGCGGGAGCGGGACAAGCAGAATCTACTCCGGAGAATGACGACGGCGCGGCCGCCAAGGGGTACTCCGTCGCGACCTTCATCCTCAACCTAAAGTCGGCGAGGGCCATTTTATCGGCTCTCGCCGCTTTTTTGTGAGCATTCGCGATTTTTCGCGGAGAATCTGCCATTCCAGGTTGACTTCGATGACCCCAACCCCCTAAGAAATAAGTGCCAGATGTATGGCGATGCCCATACAGCCGACATTGGGGGGGTGTTCATCACCCGTTGTGTTCTAGGCTGATTCTCGCGCAGCGCCCGCGGTATGGGTTGACGTGTTCCGTGGATCGGGAGATTCACTCGGGCGTACTGTCTATTCTGGAGGGGAGATCGTGATGGGACCAAGATTCGGTTTGATGGCCGCTGTCGCGGCGGCGGTTGTGGCGTCGATCGGGATTCCGGCGGCTTCGGCGACGACAATCGCGACGTTCGCAGATCCGACGGTCGGCACCTCGCCGATCGTTCCGTTGTTCACCGTCAGTAGTGGGACGATTACCGGCGGTTGGACGGGAACCGGCCTCACTCTGCAACTCGCGGATCCGCCGATCCCGAGCACGCCGACCACGACCACGTACAACGACGTGATCCTCGAGTTCGCCCCGATGGCCTACTTGGGGACACCCACGAACGGGCTGATCGCGGTGGGCCAGTTCCGATTCTACGAGCGGGACAACAGCCAGCCGGGCAACAAGGGGGCCGAGCTGTTCCGTATTGACTTCGAGCAGGCTTACCTGACTCGTTCCGCCGTCGGTTCGGACAACATCTTCAGCGACAACGGCGTGACGTTCACGGCCTACGGCGTGCCGCTGGGTCTCGAGGAGGAATCCTTCGCGTTCTCGTTCGCGAACCAGAAGCTCGTTCCTCCGAGCGGCTACACCGCCACGGCGTCGTTCACCTCCTCGGCGGTGCCCGAGCCGGCGACGCTGCTCGTCCTGCTGGGAGGCTTGCCGGTGGTGATGATCCGCCGGCGGTAAGCGGTGGGATCGCGGTCCCTTGATCGTAACGGATTGAGAGATGGCCAGGTGGAGTGCCCCAGACTCCCCCTGGCCGCTCTATTGCCCTGGGTGGGTCAGGTGCAGCACCCCTTTCTTCGGTCCTACCCGTGCGAAATTGTACGGCGTATCGTATCGACCCTTGCTGGACTGTCCGGACCCGATCCGGGGCGGTGTTTAGCAGGAATTTTTCGATGCCACTATTGATTCTGCCGTTGCCGGAGGCATAGAGAGACCGGCTCGATGGGGTCTCTCGGGCGGATGGCCGGCATCGGGCCCCAAGGAGGATATGTCCCTTGCGGGGCATCTCCGGTGTTTGAAGCGGAAGGACAAACCGTGGGCATCGTCCGCAGTGGGAGGCACTATGGGACGCAAGAGTCAAGCGTGGATCGCAACGGCGGGGCTGGTCGTACTGTTGGCGGGCGTCCAGAGCGCCTGGGCGACGACGATCGCGACGTTCGCGGATCCGACAATCGACACTTCGCCGATCGTTCCGCTTTTCACCGTCAGCGGCGGCACCATCACCGGCGGCTGGACGGGAACAGGCCTGAATCTGGAACTCGCCGATCCGCCGATCCCGAGTAATCCAACCGCGACCATGTTCAACGACGTGATCTTCGAGTTCGCGCCGATGATCTATGTGGGCACGCCTACCAACGGCGTGGTGATGGGGGGACAGTTCCGGCTCTACAAGCGGGACAACAGCCAGCCGGGCAACAAGGGGGCCGAGTTGCTGCGGATTGATTTCCAGCAGGCTTACCTGACCCGTTCCGCCGTCGGTGCGGACAATATCTTCAGCGACAACGGCGTGGTCTTCACGGCCTACGGCGTGCCGCTGGACCTCGAGGAGGAAACCTTCGCGTTCTCCTTCGCGAACCAGAAGCTGACTCCGCCGAGCGGCTATACCGCCACGGCGTCGTTTACCTCCTCGGCGGTGCCCGAGCCGGCGACGCTGCTCGTCCTGCTGGGAGGCCTGCCGCTGGTGATGGTCCGCCGGCGGTAAGCCGCGGGATCACAAGCCTTGAGACAGCAACGGGTCGAGGAACGGCCAAGCGGAGTGCCCCGCGCTCCGCTTGGCCGTTTTGTTCCGATGAGCGGGGCAGGCTCGATGGCCTTCCCGCCCGCCTTGCCGGCACGAAATCACTTGGCAGGGGTGTTGTTATCGGCCGTTGCGATCGCGTCCCCATCTGGCCGGTGCATTTTTCTCCGAATTTTCTGGACTCGGCCGTTGATTCTGACGGTGCAAGGGGCATAGAAACCTCGACCCGGTGGGGTCCCCGAGACGGGGGCGGACAGCGGGGGGAGAGGGGCGTACGTCCCGTGCGGGACATTCTTGGCGTTTGGAGAGGCACAACAACTCCGCGGGCAGTGAAGAGGAATTGAACTATGGGACAGAAGTATCGAGCGTGGAGCGCGGTGGTGGCGGTGGTCGTGCTGGCGGCTGCCCTCCAGAGCGCATCGGCCACAACGATTGCCACGTTCGCGGATCCGACCATCGGCACTTCGCCGATCGTGCCGGTGTTCACGGTGGGCGCCGGGACGATCAGTGGCGGCTGGACGGGAACGGGCCTCGATCTGGAACTGGCGGATCCCCCCATCCCGAACACGCCGACCGCGACCACCTACATCGACGTGATCTTCGAGTTCGACCCGGCGGTCTATGTGGGCACACCCACCGACGGCCTGGTCATGGGAGGCCAGCTCCGGTTCTACGAGCGGGACAACAGCCAGCCGGGCAACAAGGGGGCCGAACTGCTTCGGGTTGACTTCGAGCAGGCCTTCCTGACCCGCTCCGCGGTCGGTTCGGACAACATTTTCAGCGACAACGGCGTGATGTTCACGGCCTACGGCGTGCCGCTGGACCTCGAGGAGGAGTCCTTCGCGTTCTCGTTCGCGAACCAGAAGCTGACTCCGCCGAGCGGCTACACCGCCACGGCGTCGTTCACCTCCTCGGCGGTGCCCGAGCCGGGCACGCTGCTCGTCCTGTTGGGAGGCCTGCCCCTGCTGATGATCCGCCGGCGGTAAGCCCGGCGGCCACGGTTCACGATCCACAGAAATCCAAGACGGCCAAGTCGACGCACGGCGGTTCGACTTGGCCGTCTTGCTGCGCCCCGATCGAACGCCGAGCCAATCCCTCGGCGG
>JACQVT010000462.1 GCA_016209665.1 Planctomycetota bacterium
GCACAGCACCACCGCGGTGGGCGTAGTGATCCTCTCGTCGCGCTTCGCCCCGTGCATGGCGTCGATGTAGCTGAGCATCTTGAGGGCGAAGAAGTCCGGGTGGGCCGAGCCGTTCGCCGCCATCGCCGCGTCGACGAGCAGCATCGTGCCCGCCGACTTGCTGAGCAAGCCGCGGATCACCTGGTACGTCCGCGGGGTGGCGACCTCGGCGGCCAGCGACTCGCCGGCCATGTCGGGCATGACCAGGTCCACCCATTTGTTCGTCGCCCGCTGAAGCACCTGGTAGTAGGCCCAGTACCAGCGGTCGGCCTCCATCGGCGTCTTGGGCGGGAACTGCCGGTGGGCCATGTGGCTGATCACCACCTGCTGCACGTCCACCGAGTAGGCGCCTTTGGGAATGGCCTCGAAATCACCCGCCCGCTGGCTCAGCATGTCGAGCAGGAAGCCGAGATACACCGTCTTGCCCACGTTGCTTTCCCCCACGATGCTCACGATCCTGGGCTCGCGCTCCTGGGCGATCACGTCCCGGACCAGGGCCAGCGACGCCGAGCACTCTCGGCACTGCATGGCGCTGGCGGCGTTGTCGGTGCCGCATATCAAACACTTCGTGCCGTTGCCCAGGGCGCTGGCGATCGTCGTTCCACTAGTACCCATCAATCCGTCCCCCCGATCTGCGGTTCAAGCGTGTCGTCATCCGTCGACCGATCCCGCGCTCGCCTGCTGCGTCACTGACCGTCGCCGGTGAGGGCTATGGCGCAGCGGAAACCCACGTTGTGCGTGCGGGCCAGCGTCGCCAGCCCGGTGCGGAAACAGCTTGTGGCCTGGGCCGGGAAATAGGTGTCGAACGCCCCACCGCGAATCGACTTGAGCAGCATGTCGCCGACCACGGGACTACCCTGCTCATCCATCGCGGTGAAATCCGACGAGGTCCATTCCCACACGTTGCCCGCGAGCTGATACACGCCGTTGGGTGTCGCCCCGTCCTCGTAGCCGGTCACCGGAGCAGTCCGCCCGAGGCCGGAGGCCCACACGTTGCACCGCCGCACGTCGAACGCATCGCCCCACGGATAGCGGCGGAGCACGTTGGCCGAACTGCGGATGCGCCAACTGGCCGCCATCTGCCACTCGGCTTCGGTGGGCAGCCGGTAGCCCGCCCAAAGCGCGTAGGCGGCGGCCTCGTAGTAGCAAATCCCGACCACGGGATGGTCCGCCAGCCGGCGGTCGTGCCTCCCGTTCCGCCAGAACCGCGGGCCCGCGCAGCCGGTCAGGTCCTTGAAGTCGATGAGGTGCGGCCAGATTTCCCGCGGCCACAGGTCGATTTCGTCGTAGGCGCCGATGTCCACGAACTTCTGGAACTGGGCGTTGGCCACCGTGTGCCGGCCAAGCAGAAACGCGCTCGTCTCGGTGTCGACTTCCGGGCAGCCGGGGGTGTCTTCAACGGTCTGCGGCAGCGACGCGAAGCCCTCGGGCACCACCGCGAACCGGGCGTCCACCGCTCGGGTGGCTTCCTGATACGCGTGCTTGAGTCCAGGATGCTCGTGCCAATGATGGTGATGATTCAGGATGATGCCGAACCGTTCGAGCCGCAGTTGACGCTCCAGCGAGTCCTCGGGCAGTTCGATCGCGTCGGCAGGCTCGTAGGTCTGGGCCCACGCTGCCTGCGACCGCGGCCGCGGCCGCGGCGGCTCAACGGTAGGCACCACCACCGCCACCGGAGCGTCGGCCCGGCTCGACGCCGCGTCCTGCTCACGTTTGCGTGCGAACAGCTTCAACACCATGCGTCCAATCCCCTTCCATCTGGCGTGGATGCCACCACCAACTACCCGCCGATCACCCGGCGCTTCGCGTCACGGCACAGCTTCTGGAACCGGCCGACGGACTCCCGCTTGCTTGCATCCTCGGGCACCGGCAGTCCGGCCGAGGCCGGGCCGTTGTTGCCCGCGACGCCCGGCGCCGGTTCGTACTGGACTCTCAGGTCGTCCCGACGCTGGCTGAACTCCGCCGTCTTCTGTTCCAGTTCCGCCTGCAAGGCCGCGATGCTCTCGCGGGCCGCGTCGAGTTCGGCCGCCCGCTGGTCCCACTCCTGCCGTGCCGCGGTGAGTTCCTCACACTCGCGGTCCAGCTCGCTCCGCCGCTCCTTCAGCGAGTCGGCCAGCCTCGACATCTCGGCCTCGCGGTCCTTGAGTTCGCTCAACTGCCGTTGCAGGGCATTCCGATCGGCGTTCAGACTGTCGCGCTCGGCCTGCAACTGCTCGCGGGTTTCGGTCAGGCCCGCCTCGACGGACTGCAAGTTGCCCCGCTTGGACTCCCATTCGCCGCGCTGCTTGTCGAGCTGCTCGGCCCGGGCCTTCAGATCGGCCACCTGCTTGTCCAGCGCGTCCCGCTGGGTCTCGGCCTCCTGTACCTGGGACTGCAGCGCCTCCCGCTCGGCGGCCACGGCCGCCTCCCGCTCGGTCAGGGCGGCCTCCCGCTTCGTTACGGCTGACTCCTGTTCGGCGAGCCGGTCCCGGGTCGCCTGGACCTCGGCGGCGTCACCCGACAACTCCTGCTCGCGGGCCGCCAGTTGCTGCCGCCTGACCTCCAACTCCTGTTCGGCCTCGGCGAGCTGGCCCTGCCGCTGATCGCACCGCTCCTCCCGAGTGGCCAACTCCTGCTGGCGCTGCTCGTGGGTCTCGCACAACTCGGTCTCACGCTCGGCAAGACCGCGCTGCTCCTCGGCAAGTTGGTCGTAATGTTCCTGCAATGCCAGACGGCAAGCCTCCAACGCCTGGGCTCGGGCGTCCAGCAGCTCACGGAGCGACTCGACGGCGGTGATCACGCCGTGACCCAGTTGCTCGATCTGCTCCACCTCGATCGGCTGATGGACGGTCAAATGCTCCTGGACTGCTTCCTGAGCCATCGCTTCCTCACTTTCCCCGATGCCACCACGATTTCTTGGTTGAGACCTTGGCCGCCGTCCCGCTCTTCTTGCTCTGGTATTCCGCCAGCAACTCGCGGACGGACTTGCGGTTCAACATCAGACGCCGCATCACGCGGATCGCCTTGGCGGTCTCTTCGTCGAGCGTTGCCAGCAGGCCCTCGTCATCGGCGTCACGGTTGACCGCCGCTGTTTCCAGGTCGGTCCACTGAACCGTCGGCGGCGCTGCATCCGCGGCTGAACTCGCCAGCGGCCCGGCGACGCAACCCGTCGCCGGCTCCGATGCGGCCGACGGGGCGGAAACATCGACCACCACCGCCGCGGCCCGCCGACCGCCGCTCTCCCGACCTGTGTCCTTCTGAACCTCCGTGTCCGCACCGGCC
>JACQVT010000037.1 GCA_016209665.1 Planctomycetota bacterium
CCCGACCACCACAGGCCCTTCATCGCCAGCGACGGGTTGTGCCCCGACCACCACAGGCCCTTCATCGCCAGCGACGGGTTGTGCCCCGACCACCACAGGCCCTTCAGAACGAGCCACGGGTTGCCTCGACACACACAGATTGGATGTGGCCGTAGCAACCCACTCGCTTGCGCTCGGGGCTCTGACACTCAGCCCTTCTGGTAGTAGAAGCGCTCGCTTGAAACCTTGCCGTTCTTCCAGCGCCGGGCGGCAACCTGGTACGCCTCCACCCGCTTGCCGCCGTTGAAGGTCACGTCCATCATCCATTCCGAGTACGACAGGTCGTCGCGGGCGGCCGAGCCCAGCAGCTTGAACGCGTGCACCTGGGCCACCGAGTCGACGAAGGCCTGCTCCCGGGCGCGGTTGGCGGCCTTGCCGGCGCAGGGCGGATCGTTGTTCTCCTGCATCACCACGTCGTCCGCGTAGAAATCCTCAAACGCACCCATGAAATCGCCGCTCAGAATCCGCTGATTCAGCCTGTCATCGAGCGCAGCGTGATCCAACGTCGTTGTCATTGCTTCAACTCCTCGTGTCGGGCTCACGGTGCATCCCGAAAGTCTGAAAACGGACCGGCTGGAAGCCGGTCCCACACGGGTTCTCGGATGCACCGTTGTTATCTACGCCACCTTGCCGAGATGGTCGCCCCAGTCCCTGGCCATGGCCGCCCCCTTGGCCATGACCGTCTCGCGCCGCGGCCCCTCCAGCGGGCGGTGGTTTCGCGCCGCCTGGATGGTCAGCCGCAGCTCCTCCAGCGTCTTCACGCCCACCACGCAGGTGGCCACACCGGGAATGCTGAGTGCGTAGTCGATCGCGTCCTGTCGATCCGCATCGTCGACCAGCCGGCCCGGCCGCCTCTTCTTGTAGCCGTCCCAGCTTCCCGTCACCCCGCCGTACACCTTCATCGCGATGATGCCGCAGTCGTGCTTGCGGGCCGTCGGCAGCACCTTCTCTTCGAAGTTGTAGGTGTGATAATCGACGAAGTTCATCGCACACATCAGCACGTCGATCTCGCCCGTCTCGATCACCGGCACGAACCGCGGCACCATGAAGTGGCCCGTGCAGCCGATGTGGCGGATTAGGCCGCGCTTCTTCGCCTCCCGCAGCCCCGCCAGGCAGCCGTTCTTGCCGATCGCCTCCTCGGTCTCGTAATCGCCCACGTTGTGGATGTGGCACAGGTCGACGTAGTCCACGCCCAGGAGCGAGAGGCTCTTTTCGAGCGAACGCAGGCAGTCGTCGCGCGACTTGGCCCACGTCTTGGTGACGAGGAATACTTCCTTGCGACGTTTGGCCAGCACGGGCTTGAGCCGCTCCTCGGCCACGTCGTAGATGCGGGCGGTGTCGAGGTAGCGGATGCCCGCGTCGATGGCCGCGTTGACGACCTCCTCGAACGGCTCGGCCTGGTAGAACGCGTGCCCCATCGGAGCGGTCCCGAGGCTCAGCGGCGGGACCTGAATCCCCACCCGCCCCAATCGCCGCGTCGCCAGGCCGCGGATGCTGCCCACGTCCGCCGGTCCGGCCGCCGGCCGGCTGGCCGGCACACTCTCGCCCGCCGGCGAACCGGCAGTGCCTTCACCCGCCAGCACGTCCCGTGCCGCGACGCCGCCGATGACGCGCGCCCCGATCTGCCGCAACAACTCCCGCCGTCCGACGCCACCTTCCATCGCCGTACTCCTGCGTGCCCTCTAAAGGCTGAGAGGACCAAGCCTTTGTGTGGGACCGGCATCCTGCCGGTCATCGTGTGGGACCGGCATCTTGCCGGTCCGATCGACCGGCTGGAAGTCAAGGATTCACGGTGGGGAACCGGTCCCGCAGACATGCTAGGTGTCGTCGGGGGTGGTTTCAACTGCGCGGCCGCGTCAAGGCTGCGACCATCCGCACGAGGATCAGCAGAATCCCGTACACGATCGGCACACCGGCCAGGCCGGCGGTGGCGGCCACCTGGCGCTCGTAATCGGGTGCCCGCGGCGCCTGGGCCACGCCGATCTGGTGTACCTGGGCAACGCTCTCGCCCGCCTGCATCAGGCCCAGTTGGCTTGTGAACTGGTTGAGTTGGGCGTATTCCTGCTCCAGCATGGTCACGTCCTCTTCGATGCTGCGATACTCGGCCATCTTCCGGTCGATGTCCGCCTGCATCGCTTCCTGGGATTCCAGACGCTCGCGCAACTGGAGTTCGGCCTGCGTGGCATTCAGGTAGGCCTGCTCGGCGGTCGTCAATTGCTGGTCCCACAACGTCCGCTCGCGGTCGGCAAGTGCTGCCTGTAACCTGGCGTTGAGGACGTCCAGCCGGACCGCCAGCGACTTCACCGCGGCGTCCGAGTCGCCCAGCGCCAGCCGCTTGGTGTCCAGCTCGATTTCGGTGCTGAGCTTCTGCGCCCGCAGCCAGTTGATCTCGGGGTCTTGCTCGATCCGGGCCTGCACCTCCGGCGGCAGGGGGGCCGGCCGACTCGTCGGCCTGCTCTTGAGTTGTTCGTAGGCGCTCTTGGCCTGCAGCTTGTCTGCCTCCAGCCGCGTCAAGGCAACCGACAGCTCGCGGAACTGTTCGCCCACGACGTTGATGCCGCTCGTCACACCCGCCACCCGGAACGACTCTGCAAACTTCGCCAGATCCTGCCGCCGCGACCGCAGTTGGTTCAGCTTCGCTGCCGTCTGACTCCGATAGTACTCCCACTCCCGCCGCAGGCCGCTTTTCCCTGTCGCCTCCAGGTCGACGAGGTACTTTTGCACCACGGCGTTCGCGATCCTGGCCGCATCGTCCGCGTCCGAGGCCCGCATCGACACCTCGATGAACGCCGTGTTGGGCACGTGCCGGACCCGCAGTCTCGACTTCAAATCGGCCACCAGAGGGGTCACATCACCCTTGGCGCTTTGGTACCAGGCCGTCTGCATGACATTCAGATCCTTCAGCGCCTCATGGATGACCGGGTCGCTCGTCAAACGGACGATCTGATCCGCGACGTGGCGGTCCATCACGTCCAGCGGCACGATCGGTTCTCCCAACGTCATGGGCGGCTTGGCTCCCGGTGAGCCCACCAGGACCATCGTGGTCGCGCGGTACTCCTTCGGCATGAACCCCCAAACTCCAGCGATGCCGATGGCCGCCAGCACGACAAGCAGTCGGAAGATCCAGGTGCCCACCCGCCCGCGGCGCGGACTCACCGACGATGATGCAGCAGCGCTATCAGCGGACATGAGGTTGCTCCTTCTCGACGTGAACCCGAGAGATGCGGTGCCCGAGGCCAGCCGACGCGGCTGTCCCCTGCCGACAAGTGCTACGTCGAGAATATCCTACCGGTTCGGTCCCGCCGTTTACATTCCGCCGACCCTCCCGGTATCGTTATGGGTGCGTGAGAGAGTCGGCGGGGTATTTCAGAGCCCCGAGCGCCAGCGACTGGGTCGTGCCTACCCGTCGCTGGCGCTCTGGGCTCTGAAAAGCCCACATCGGTGTCGTCGTCCGGACTAGCACGCACCCAATCGCGGTGATCCATGAAAATCGAATCCGTTGACTTCTTTTATCTGTCCATGCCCGAGGTGCTGGACATCGGTGACGGCAGCCAGGACGCCCTGCTCGTCCGCGTGCGGGCCGGCGGCCACGAGGGCTGGGGCGAGTGCGAGGCCGCCCCCCTGGTCAGCATCGCAAGCTGGTGCTGCCCGGTGTCGCACAGCGCGTGCCACCCTGTTTGCGACTCGGTGATCGGCCAGGTCCTCGACTCGCCGGCCGACATCGAGCGCATCGGCAACCTCGTCCGCGCCGCCAGCCTCGATCTGCTCCAGGCCGACCACACGCTCAGCGGCATCGACATC
>JACQVT010000476.1 GCA_016209665.1 Planctomycetota bacterium
CGTCTGCACGGCGGCGTTCCTGGTCACCTTCGTCGGGCAGCAGCTCGTCGGCGCCGGCTCCTTCTCGCCCGCCCTGCCCGCCTGGCTGCCCATCTTCATCTTCGGTCCCGTCGCCGCGCTGTTGCTGGACAACGTCAAGACCTGAGCCGAGGCGCGGCCCGGGCAGCAACGCAAGACGAATCGCCCAACCCGGCGCGATGTAACCAGCACGAAGCGCAAGCGAGTGCCCACCCGTTGATGCGAACCGCTTGAGAAGCACTCGCTTGCGCTTCGTGCTGGTACTGGACTCGTTCCAGGTTTCTGCTCAGCCGGCATCCGTCGCCACCGGACGGGAGTGCGCGCGTCGGGCGCGGCGAGGCGCCGGCCCGAGGTGCTCATCGAGGAAGCGGAGGACGCGATCGGCGTACTCGTTCGGTGACTCGGTGATGATGTTGCTGTGGGGGCCGGGCCCGAACCAAATCTCCCGCGGGCCGGCGGCGGCATCGTGCAACCGCTGAGCGTGCGAGCGCGGCATCACGAAATCGCCGTCGCCGTGAATCACCATCACGGGGCGGGATTTGAGGCGGCGGACTGCCTCCTCCGCGGAAACGCGGAAGAAGTCGGTGCCCGTTTGGACCGAGACCTCCGCCAGGAGCAGATCGGCCATCAGCGGCCCCAGCACGGGCACGCAGCGGGCCTTGCCATGGACAAGATCGCGAGGTGAAACGAATGGACTGTCCAGGATGACGGCATCGATCCGCGGCTCGTCGGCCGCGGCCAAGGCCAGGGCCATCGAGCCCTGCGACGAGCCCAGTCCGACGATCACGCGGGCGAGCTGCGGTCGACGCAACTCGAGCCAATCCACCGCTGCCATCACATCCGTCCGCTCGCGGATGCCATAGGTGGTCGTGCGCCCGTCACTGCCCCCGTGAGCCCGGAAATCGAAGAACATCACGTTGTAGCCGTGGTTGGCCAGAGGGCCGAGGAACCAGATGAAGTTGCCTTTATTCGCTCCGGCGCCGTGACAGATCAGAATCGTGCGTTCGCTCGGTGGATCGTGCGGAATGAACCAGCCGTCGAGCACCAGTCCGTCGGGCGTCGGGATGCGAACGTGATCGAACGGCATGTCGAACGTGGACAGCGGGTCCTGCCCATCGATCAGCTTGCAGCGGTGGGTCACCACGGTGCTGAGGAAGAGGGAGAAGAACACGAGCGCGGTCAATCCCGCCCGGCCGATCGGGATGAGACCGATCCACAGCGGCATGGGCCGACCCTGCCGACGGCGCAGCCGGCCCCACCGGATCCATTTGTCGCCCAGATGGCCGACCGTCTGCGCCCATAGCTCCCAGGCGAGCCGCCACGCGATTGTGAACCACAGGATGAGCGGGATTTCAGTCAATACGACTTGGGCGGAGGCAATGTAGGCCACGACTTCAAGCGCCGCCCAGATAAGCCCGCTCATCACCACCAGGTAAACCGCCAATGATCGCCAGCGAAACCGGCGGTACTTGGGGAACCACGCCAGCAGGGACGCGCCCAGCACGATCGGCGCGGCTAGGAACAAGCACCCACCGATGGAGTGGAACATGCGGGTCCTCCTCCCAACTATACCATCGGCCGATCGACGAGACTTCCGGTTTGGTTTTTTGTGAAGCGGTACCGATCCGCCGTGGTGCTGGACGGATGTCCGATTTCCCGCCATGCTGGGAGCGTGCACACCCACGTGGAGAGTGAAGCGACGGCCGGTCGCGGCCGTCACCTGTGGATGGCCCTGGCGATCGCGCTGGCGATCGGATTGCCGATCCGGCTGATCGTCGCCGACCGGGCGGTCATGGTGAGCCGCGACGCCGTCGACTTCATCTGGTACGCCCAGGCGATGCAGGCCGACCCGCTGCGAGCGGTCCGCGAGCACGCCCAGCACCCGCTGTACCCGGCGATGCTGCTGGCGGCCCACGGCGTCGTGCAGCGGCTGCCGATCGTGCCGGCGGCCGTTCGGACCGATGAGATCCGTAGTTGGACGGTGGCAGCGGTGAGTGCGACCATGCTCGGCGGGCTGGCGGTGGTGATCGCCTGCTACCTGCTGACGGCCCGGCTGTTCAACTGGCAGGCGGGCCTGGTCGCGGCGGTACTGGCGGCGGCGGCGGCCGAGTTCTGCCAGCTTTCGGCCGACGGCCTGACCGACATGCCGCACCTGGCAGTCTATCTGATGGCGATGTGGGCCGGGCTGCGAGCGCTCGACACCCGCCGATACCGCTGGTTTGCCGCCGCGGGAGCCCTGGCCGGTGTCGGCTACCTGCTCCGGCCAGAGGGCGCGGAACCGGCGGTCATCTTCGTGGCCGTATTGCTTGTACCCCGCCTATGCCAGCTTGGTTGGCGGCAACGTCTGGCCGGCGCCGCGTGCGTCCTGGCCGCCTCGGCCCTGGTGGCCTCGCCCTACATGCTGGCCACCGGCAAGCTGGTGCAGAAAAAATCAATCCGCCAGTTCCTGCACTCCGAAGACTCGGCGAGCATCGAAACGCCGACGCCGGCGTCGCTGGCCGACGCCGGTGACGCCGCGAGGGGAGGCGGCCACGAATTGTGGCACAGTCGCCCTCGACTGTGCTTTCTGACGCCCGGCGAGCCCAGCCGGGGGCGGTTGGGCCACACGATCACCGCGATCCGATGTCACACTCCGGCGAGGGAGCATCGCAAGGTCGACGCGGTTCAGGCGGGCGCGGTGGGCGATGTCGGTCGTGCCTTGTACGCCATCGGCGAGAACTGGCTGCGGTCGTTGCGGGTCACGTTCCTACTGCCGGCGCTGGCCTGGCTGATCGGGCGGAGACGGATGCCCGGACGGCCCGTCGGGCTGCGGATGGTGCAGGGGGCGATGGGCCTGCACGTGGCGATCCTCGCGGCCCTCCTGATCCAGTTCGACTATTGGAAGGCATTCAGCCTGCGGCACGTGATGATCCTGGCCGGCCTCACGCTGCCGTTCGCGGCGGCCGGGGTGGTGCTGATCGTCGAATCGCTGCCCGAGAAGCGGCAGGACTGGGCGACGTTGCTGCTGGGCCTGGGCCTGGTGGCCCCGACGCTGCCCTGGATGTTCGAGCCGCGGCACGGCGACGAGGCCCACCATTACTCGGCCGCCCGCTGGATGCACGACAACACCCCCCACTCACCGCGGGTCCTGGCCGATCGGCACCGGATGGCGTTCTACGCCGGCGGGGACTATATTCCTGCACCGTGGCATGGGAATGCCGCGGCGTACCTGGCTCGGGCCCGGACCTCGCATCCCGATTGGCTGGCGTTCGACGAGCGGCGGATGCTCCGCGAGTATCCGCATTTCTTCGACGACCTCGCCGCGGCAGTGGTGCCCGGGGAACGCGTGGAACGGGCTCGGATCGAGACCAACAAGACGCGCCACGGGCCGCGGCGGGTGCTGATCTACCACTACCTGCCGCCGCCCGCGGGATCGCGAGCGGGACCGTGATCCGTCAGAGCCCCGAGCACGAGCGAGGGGTAGCCCGGACATCGAGCGAGGAGAATCGAGCATGGCGTTGCGTGTGCTGGGTTTCATGGCCCATCCGGATGACGTTGAATTCACCTGCGCGGGCACGATGATCCGCCTGAAGCAGGAGGCTGGCTGCGAGGTCGCCATCGCGACCTCGACCAGCGGCGATTGCGGCACCGTCGAGCATCGCCCCGACGAGATCGCCCGCATCCGCCACCGCGAGGCGAAGGCGTCGGCCGACCTGCTCGGGGCCGAGTATTACTGCGCGGGCTGCATGGATCTGTTCGTCATGTACGACGATCCGACGCTGCGGCGATTTGTCGAGGTGGTCCGCAAGGCCCGGCCGGACATCGTCATCACCCAGCCGCGGGTGGACTACATGATCGACCACGAGAACACTGGGCGCCTGGTGCGGTCGGCCTGCTTCGCCGCCCCCATCCCCAACGTGTGGACCAACGACCCCGACCCGGCCCCGCTGCTGCCCAAGGTTCCCTACCTGTACTACTGCGACCCGCCGGAGGGCAAGGAGATCTACGGCGATGTCGTTTCGCCGCAATTCGTCGTGGACGTGACCGGCGTGATGCCGCTCAAGACCGACATGCTGGCCTGCCACGCCTCGCAGCGGGAGTGGCTGCGCAAGCATCACGAGATCGACGAGTACATCGAGGCCATGAAGCGGGGCTCCGCCGCCCGCGGCAAGCTGATCGGAAAGCCCTACGGCGAAGGGTTCCGCCAGCACCTCGGCCACGGCTACCCGCAGGACAACATCATCGCCAAGCTGTTGAAGGTATAGTGCCGGTGTGTCTCAGGAGGATGTGCGATGGCCATGCTGCTGGAGTTTTCGATGTCGCCGCTGGGCAAGGGCGAGTCGGTGGGCGAGCACGTGGCGGGCAGTCTGGACGTCATCGACCGCAGCGGCGTGCCCTACCGCCTCAACCCGATGGGCACCGTGCTGGAGGGTGAGTGGGACGAGGTCATGAACGTCGTCCGCGAGTGCCTGGAGCGGATGAGCCAGCAGTGCGACCGGGTCACCTGCACGATGAAGTTCGACTGGCGCCGGGGGGCGACCGGCCGCCTGACCGCCAAGGTGGACAGCGTGGAGCAGCTCCTGGGGCGGAAACTGAAGCAGTAAAGGGGATGAGGAGGGATGAGAGACGGTGGATGAGGAGGGATGAAAGAGATGAGAGGGCGGAGGGGGATTTGTCCACGCCCATCGGTTGCGCCCGGTGGGCATTTAGCGCCCCTCACGCGTCCTCGGGTCGCGGCGCGGGGATAAACGTGCAACTCGGTACACAATCCTGACGGTGATGCGCAAACACGCGTTGATAGCGGGCGTGGCGGTCGTGGCGGTGGCGGCGGTCGGACTGCGCGTGCGGAGCCAGTGGGGCCGCAAGCAGGTCAGCATTCTCCCCCCGCCGGCGAGCCGGCCCGCGGCGGGCATCCCGGTGCCACGAGACTACGTCGTCGATCCGGCGGTTGTCCCCGAGGAGGCGGCCGCGGGGCCCAAGCGCATCATCTCGCTGGCCCCGAGCGTGACGGAGATCGTCTGTGCCCTCGGAATGCGCGACCGGCTGGTCGGCCGGACCCGACACTGCCACTGGCCACCGGGCCTCGAGCCCGTGCAGACCGTGGGTGTGGTGGACGAGAGCAACTACGGCCTGATCAAGTCCCTGCAGCCCGACCTGATCCTGCTGACGCGAAACAGCGGAGCTATGCTGGCGGACCTGACGAAGCTGGGCCTGCGCTGCGAGGCGGTGCCGCACGAGGGACTCGACGAGGTGTACGCGGCCATCGAGAAAATCGGCGGGGTGTGCGGCCGGCCGCAGACGGCGGCGGCGCTGGTGGCGGCCATGCGGACGGACATCGAACGACTGCGGGGGTCGGCCGCGAAGCTGGGTGTGCCGCCCAAACGGGTGGTCGTGTTGTTCGGGGCCCTGCCGGTGCCGCCGCAGGCGGTGTTCGTGGCCGGACCGGGGCTGTTCCTCAGCCGGCTGGTCGAGTTGGCCGGCCATCGCAACGCCGCCCGCGACCTGCTCAAGTCCAGCCAGGGCGAAATCCCGTTGGAGCGCATGCGGGTGCTGGACCCCGACATGATCCTCGAATTCCGCGGGCCATCCGACGAAGAGACTATGGCGGACGTGTATCAGGCTTGGTCGCAGGTGGGCGACCTGCGGGCCATTCGGAACCAGAAAGTGCGGTCGATCGGCGGGGGGGAGTGGCTCAGCGCCGGCCCGCGGATCGCCGTCGAACTGCACCGGTTCATCTCGGTCTTGTCGGAACCGGAATGACGGGTTAACTTCATCAAGGGTTGCTGGGTAGGAGCGAAGAACGAGTCATGTACCAGCACGAAGCGCAAGCGAGTGCTCCTCGCGACCTTTGGGTCAAAATATTGACACTCGCTTGCGCTTCGTGCTGGTTGAACCGGATCGGGCCCAACGATCCATTCCGCGTTCCCACCTGGTCCTCACGAATGGGCGGGGACGAACCCCGCGACTCGTTAACAAACAGGTTTCAAGCACAGCAAGAGGGAGCACGACCGTGGCAAAAGCGAAAGCAGCGACCAGAGGCAGGAGGTATCGGTTTTCGTTCGGGCCGTGGAACATCCACGAGGGGGCGGACCCGTTCGGCCCGCCGGTCCGTCAGCCCATCCCGTTCGCCCGCAAGCTCAAGAAGTATCGCGAGCTGGGGTTCCAGGGCGTGCAGTTCCACGACGACGACGCCGTGCCCGACCTCGACGGCAAGTCACCCAAGCAGGTGCTCAAGGAGGCGGCCAAGATCGCTCGGATGCTCGCCAACGAGGGGCTGGTGGCCGAATTCGTCGCCCCCCGCCTGTGGGAAGACGCCAGGACGATCGACGGCGGCTACACGTCCAACAGCCTGTCGCAACGCCGCTACGCGATCGAGCGGTCGCTCCAGGCGATCGACATCGCGATGGAGCTGGGCACGAAGAACATCGTCCTGTGGCTGGCCCGCGAGGGCACCTACATCCGCGAGTCCAAGAACGCCCGGCAGGCCTATCTCTGGTTGCTGGGGGCGATCAACGCGATGCTGAACCACCACCCCAAGGTCCGCATCCTGATCGAGCCCAAGCCCAACGAGCCGATGGACCACGCCTACGTACCGACCATCGGGCACGCGGTGGCGATGGCCTACGCCTCGTCCGACCCCAGCCGAGTGGGCGGGCTGATCGAGACCGCCCACGCCAAGCTCGCCGGCCTCGACCCGTCGGACGAGATGGCCTTCGCCCTGGCCCACAAGAAGCTGTGGAGCGTGCACCTCAACGACCAGAACGGCCTGAAGTTCGACGAGGACAAGAACTTCGGGGCCGCCAATCTCCGCGAGGCGTTCAACCAGGTCCGCGTGCTCGAGGAGGGCGGGTTCGGCCTGAACGGCGAGTTCGTCGGGCTGGACGTCAAGACCATGCGCACGCAGAAGCAGAACAACAACACCGCCCACCTGGCCAACAGCAAGCGGTTCTTCGAGCTGCTGCTGCACAAGGTGCGAACGTTCGACCGCAAGGCCGAGGCCCAGTGCATCAAGAACCGCGACTACGAGGCGCTGGAGCGGCTGGTGATCGAGCATCTGATGGGGGTGTGAGGGCGCGCTGGTTTGGGCGTTTGACCGCTCCTCGCCGAGCCGAGTCTGCGACCTGACGGTCGCGGCTCGCAAGATCGCGGCCGAGGGCGCGCTCAGGAACAACTTGGTCGGCTTGACGTCCGTAGCCCGTGGTCAGTGGTCCGTTGTTGGGTCCGTGGTCCCGTGGTCAGTGGTGACAAGCCCGCTGCCGTAGGAACGGTTTCCTCAACTGACAAAAGGACGACTGACCCGGCCACTGACAACGGACTACGGACCACGGACGTTGCAAATGATCCGAGCAATTCTGGAGCGCGCCGTTGCCGGCCCAGTCAGGATGACGATGGTCTGGGTGTCGGCGGCAATCGTCATCCCGGTGTTGGCCACAGCGGCGCTGGCATCGAGTGCCCAGTCACAACCGGCCGAGAAGGGCATGCAGGTCGCCTGCGCCCAGATCGAGGTGCAGCCGGAACTGGAGGCGAACGCCCGGCTGATCGTCGGCGTGCTCATGGAGGAGGCGAAGCGCGGCACGCGGCTGGTGGCGTTCCCCGAGTGCTCGCTCACCACCTACGAGCCGAAGATCGTCGCGACGCTGACGCAGGCCCGCATCGACGCGGCCCTCGACGACATCGCCGCCGCCTGCCGGCGGCTGAACATCTGCGCCGTCGTCGGTTCGGCCTACACCCGGGAAGGCAAGTGGTACAACGGGGCCTTCGTCGTCGCCCCCACGGGCCGCATCATCAAGCGGTACACCAAGCTGCACGACGTGAAGGACTTCTTCAGCGACGGCAACGAGCTGGTCATCTTCCGCGTCGACGGCGTGCCCATGACGCTCATGATCTGCCACGACGAGCGTTACCCCGAGATCTTCCGCATCCCCGTGCTCGCCGGCGCGAAGGTCGGCATTTACATCAGCGCGGAGTCCAAGACCGAAAAGAAGTGGGACAACTACCGCTGCCAGATCGTCGCCCGGGCGGTCGAGAACCAGATCGCGGTGATCCACTGCAACGCGGGCGACGGCGGCGTCGACGGCGGCTCGCACGGCCACAGCCGCATCATCGACCAGGGCGGAGCCGTCCTGGCCGAAGCCGACGGCAAGGTCGGCACCGTCATCCGGGCGACCATCCACCCGCGGCACAGCGGCAACGACTACGCCAAACGCGGGGCGGGCACGCCCTCGCTACGGGCCTTCTGGGCCGAGGGCCTGCGCGTTCTCCGCGAGCAGAACCCCGAGTACTTCGCCGAGCCGGCGGACTCCTGTGTGGGACCGGCTTCCACCCGGTCCGAGTAACCGATTCTGCCGGCCAGGCCAGATGACCGGCTGGAAGCCGGTCCCACACGTCAACCGGTCCCACATATCAATACCGCGGGTTGTCGACCACGCCCTCGTCGCTGAGCAGCACGTTGAGTTGCGAATCGCGGAGCACGTCGGCGACGGGCACGGTGACGCCGTCGAGCATCAGGTAGCCCTTGACCATGCGGATGCCGTGGCTGTAGTCCACCCACGTGTCGACGTGCCCGAGGTACAGCGGCTGAATCGGCACGCCGTTGAGCTGATGCCAGCCGTAGATCGCCACGTGTCCGGGCCGGCTGGCCAACTGCGGCGTGACGACCACGTCCTTCTTGATCCCGCCGATCGGCGGGCCCAGCGGGTAACCCGCCCGCTGCTCCTCGACCATCTGGTGGTGCTGGTAGAAGGTGGTCACCAGCGTGATGTCCACCGTCGTCGGACTGATGGGAGCGGGAGCGAGCTTGATGGCCGCCTGGGTGTAGATGTCGTTGACCATCTTTCGCGTGGGCAGCAGGCACTCGAACTTATCCGCGAGGACCTGGGCCGTCGTGGGCCGCATCGGCATCCGTGTGAAGTCGGCGTCCGAGCCGATGCACAGGTAGTCGGGCATGACCTGGTACGTGGCGGTGTGCGGCGTGCCGCCGATGGTTGTGCTGACCGTAACGGGCACGAACGTCCGCAGGAACGGCGGGATGTTCCCGCTGGCGGCCTCGGTGAGAATGCGGGCTTCCCGCGCAGTGAGCGTCAAGTCCTTGACCTCGTCGATGAACTCACTGCCCAGGGCGGCCCCGGCTGGCCGCGGTCGGATCGGATCGGCGGGCTGAACCACCTCCACGCATCCCGCGGCGGCAGTGATACCGGCGCCGCTCAGGCAGTCCAGGAAGAACGCCAGCTCCTCCTCATCCACGTCCAGGTCGTCGTCGATCCGCGCGTCCGCGCAGGCGGCATCGTACTGCGGCACGCCCGTGCCGGTCAGGCACGACTGCATGTGGCCGAAGTCGTCCATGTCCACGTCGAGGTCGCCGTCGAAGTCCGCCCGCGTCGGCCGGCGACCGGTCCGAAACCGCCACACGTCGCCCGCCGTCGTGCCGTCGACGTTGACCTCGTCGATGCGCCAATAATGGGTCACCCCGGCCATGAG
>JACQVT010000038.1 GCA_016209665.1 Planctomycetota bacterium
CCGGCGCGGCCCGGGGCTGGCTAGATGTGAGAAAAGATTTTTTGGGGCTCACTCATGACATCGACCAGGTTACTGACGGCGGGCATGATCTTGACGGTCGGCTGGGCAACGCCGGCACCAGCGGGGCAGGCTGCGGCGACCGCCCCGGCGGGCCACGTGCGGGCCGAGCTGCTGGTTACGACGGAATGGCTGGCCGGGCACTTGAACGACCCGAACGTGGTCATCGTGCACGTCAGCCGGTCGCGCCCGATCTACGAGAACGGTCACGTGCCCGGGGCCCGGCTGCTGATGGGCAGCGAGATCGCCAGGGAGCGGGATGGCGTCCTGAACGAGTTGCCGCCGGTCGACGACCTGGTGGCGATCGTCCAGCGCTTGGGCATCGACGAGGGTAAGCGCATCGTCCTCTACGACGATTCCGACGGCACGCTGGCGGCGCGGACCTTCGTGACGTTCGACTATCTCGGGTTGGGCGGCCAGACCGCGGTGCTCAACGGCCAGTGGCCCCAGTGGCGGGCGGAGAAGCGGCCGGTCTCGACCGAGGAGGTCAAGCCGACGCCGTCCTCGTGGCGTCCCAAGCAGCTCCACCCGGAGATCATGGTCTGTCTGGCCGAAATGCGCAAGCTGGCCGCAGCCAGAAGCAGGGAAGAGGGTCCTGAAGCCGTCCCGATCCTGGATGCCCGGTCCCTTGATGAATACTGCGGCGCGGTTCGTGGCGACGCCGTGACTCGGCCCGGACACATTCCCGGCGCGGTCAGCGTGCCGGCCTCGCAGAGCATCGTGGCTCCCGATCTACCGGTCCTCAGACCGCTGCCCGAACTCCGCCGCACGTTCGAGGCTGCCGGCCTGAAGCCGGGCGGGGATGTCGTCGTGTACTGCCGAACCGGCATGTCCGCCTCGCAGGATTACTTCCTGAGCAGATACCTGGGCTACAACCCGCGCCTGTACGATGGTTCCTATTCGCAGTGGAACCGGCAGCAGGACACGCAAGTGGCGATCAGCATGGGCACCTTGCAGGTCCGGGTGACCGAGAAGGGTGGCGACCCCCCGTTGCCGTGTAGGGCCTGGGTGCAGCGCGGCGGCGAGCACATCTTCCGTCCCGCGACCCAGGGTTGCTTCGTCTACGACCGGGACCGCAGCTTCTCGTGCGACGGCGAGTTCGTCATCCGCGTGCCCGCCGGCAAGCTCACCGTCCACGTCGAGCGGGGCAAGGAGTACTTCCCGGTCGATCGGCCGGTCGAGGTGGCCGCGGACGCTACCCTCAATGTGGCGATCGAGCTGGAGCGATGGGTGGACATGGCGGCTCAGGGCTGGTACTCGGCCGATTTCCACGTGCATTTCGGCGTGAAGGATCCGCGCGTGCTGCGGCAACTGACGGTGGCCGACGACGTGAACCTGGTCCCCGTGCTGGGCCTGTGGAACGAGAACCAGCCCGAGTGGCCGTTCGCCACCGACGAAGCGGTCCTCGGCGTCTCCGACCGGTATCTGGTCACGCGGCAGAACCAGGAGATCGAGCGGATCGGCGGCGGGCCGTTCGAGTCGATCGGGGCCCCCCTGATGTACGGCCTCGCCAAGCCGGTGTACTCGCAGCGCCTCGACAAGACCTACCCGCCCGATGCCGTCCTTGTGCGGCAGGCCAAGGCGAACTCGCCCGGCTGCCTGGTGGACACCGACAAGGTGATGTGGGGCGAGAACGTCGTCACGGCGGCGCTGGGCCTGTTCGACATGGCCCAGGTCTGCCACAACCACTACAACCGCGGGCGGACGGTCAGCGTCGGATGGGGCATGATCGGAACCAGCATCGAGGACGAGCAGCGCGAATGGGGCGAGGATGAGCTGTTCATCCGCACCAACACCGTATACTACCGCTGGCTCAACTGCGGGTTCAGGATCGCGGTTTCGGGCGGCTCGGCGATCGGCGTGATGCGGTCGCCCGCCGGTCACAGCCGGACCTACGCCAAGCTCGACGGGCCGCTGACCGAGGCGGCCTATCTGGCCGCGGTCCACGCGGGCCAAACGTTCGCCACCTGCGGCCCGATGCTGACGATGACCGTGGACGGACAACCGATGGGTTCGACGATCGAGTGGAAGTCGGGCACGGATCGCTCGCTGCCGGTCGTCGTCGACTTGCAGTCGATCCAGTCGATCGACGCCATCGAGATCGTGCAGAACGGCGAGGTCATCAGGCGGGTTGATCTGACCGGCCGGCAACCTGCGCCGGTGTTAAAGGAGAGGGTCGAGATGACGGTCCGGCCGCAGCGCAGCGGGTGGCTTGCCGCCCGGGCCCTGTTCAAAGAGGGAGCGCCGAACAACCCCCGACAGGCCCACACGAGTCCGGTCTATGTGGACGTTGACGGAAAACCCACCGCCTCCAAACGGGACGCCGCCTTCATGATCCGCTGGATCGACGAGTTGATGAAGGTGAGCAGCCGACCGGAGCGATACAAATCGGATGCCGATCGGCAGGAGGTCCAGGCCCTGTACCGCCAGGCACGTTCGGTCTACCAGGGAATTGGCCAGACTGCCGTGCGGACCTGGGGCGATTGACCTCCTGCGCGGGGTGGCTGCACGAGCGCACGAAAACACCGCGATCAGTTCCCACTGACCGCGGCGCGTTCGATGCAATGACTTCAAGCCGTTTCCAACCACCGTTGAAGCAGCGGGCCAGTTACCGAGCCTCACCGCTCCTTGGCGATCGGCGCGACGTTTCTGGCTTACTCGGCACTGGCCACCGCGGCCGCCGACTTGCCGCAGGCTTTGGTTTGCCCGCCCTTGGTATCCGCGGGCTTGGTGGTGGAGCCGGCCGTCGCCGCTTTGGCTGTCTTGCAGCCGGACGGCTTGGCCTCGCCGCTCTCCGAGGCGAGCTTGGCTTTGTCGCAGCCGCTGGCGTTCGATGCCGACTCACCGGGCTGGGTGGTCGAGCCGGTCTTCTTGTTGCAAGCTGTCGTCGCGCTGGACTTGTGGGAGCATCCGGACTTGCCTTCGGCGGCGGTGAGCTTTGCCTTCTCAGCACAGCCACCGGACTTGCCCTCTGCGGCAGTCAGCTTGGCCTTCTCGGCACAGCATCCGGACTTGCCTTCGGCGGCGGCCGTGCGGGCCTTGGCCATCGGGCAGCCACCCTCATCCTTTGCGGCGGTGGCGGCAGCGGACTTGTGGCAGCAACCGGACTTGCCTTCGGCGGCGGTCAACTTAGCCTTCTCCGCGCCGCAGGCGGACTTGCCCTCGGCGGCGGTGAGCTTGGCCTTCTCGGCGCAGCCACCCGACTTGCCTTCGGCCGCGGTGAGCTTGGCCTTCTCGGCGCAGCCGGACTTGCCCTCGGCCTTCTTCGCGCAAGAGCCCGACTTACCCTCCGCGGAGGCCAGACTCGGCTGCGTGGTCGCGGCGGCCAACACCGCGGTCTTGGCCTTGCAACAAGAGCCCGCAGCCGCGGGCTTGGTCGCCGAGGTCACCGATGTCTTGTCCGCGTCGCAAGCATTCGACACCTGCCAGCCGATCGCCAGGAGAGCGACCACGGCCACCAC
>JACQVT010000477.1 GCA_016209665.1 Planctomycetota bacterium
CATGAGGCCCAGGCCACGGACCTCGCCGATCAGCGCGTGCTTGTCCATCAAGGCGGTCAGGCCGTTCTTCAACTGCGTGCCGATCTTGAGGGCATTCTCCTGGATGCCTTCGGAGTCTATGACCTCGAGGGTGGCCAGTCCGTATGTCGCCTGAACCGGGTTGCCGCCAAAGGTGTTGAAATGCAGCCGCTCGGCCAGGGGGCGGGCAATCTCCATCCGCGTGGTGACGGCGCCTAGCGGCACGCCGTTGCCGATGCCCTTGGCCATGGTCACCATGTCCGGCGTGACATCCCAGTGCTCGAACGACCAGAAATGCTCGCCGGTGCGGCCGAACCCGCCCTGCACCTCGTCGGCCACGCAGATGCCCCCCGCCTGCCGCACCGCCTCGTAGACGATCTGGAAGTATTCCCGCGGCGGCATGACCACGCCGCCCACGCCCTGGATGCACTCGCCGATGAAGCACGCCACCTGGCCCGGCGTCTCGTAACGGATCACCTCGGCCGCGTCCCGCGCGCAGCGCAACTCGCACGACGGGTAGTTGAGCCCGAACGGACAACGGTAGCAGTACCCCGGCACGGTGAAATGCACTCCGAACGCATGGGGCACCGGGAACTTCCACGTGCTCTGAGCGGTCAGGCCCATCGTGGCCTGCGAGCCGCCGTGGTAGCCGTTGCGCAGGGCGATCACGTCGAACCGCCCCGTGTGCAGCCGGGCCATCAGCACGGCCAGGTCGTTGCTCTCGCTGCCCGAGTTCGTGAAGTACGTTACCTCCAGGCCGCTGCCCGCGGGCATGTGCTCGGCCAGCCGCCGGGCGTACTGCCCCATCGTCGGGTGCAGGTAGACGGGCGTGGTGTGCGTGATCTGCTGGGCCTGCTCGACCACCGCCCCGCTCACCCGGGGATGACAGTGCCCCACCGATACCGTTACGATCCCCCCGAAACAATCGAGGTATCGCTTGCCCGTTTCGTCCCAGACGTACTGCATCTTGCCTTCAACGAGCATCACCGGCTCGCGGTAGTACAACAGCAGCCCGGGAGACAGATACTGCTTGCGCGTCGCGACGACCTGGCTCTTCGCCGGTCCGCCGTACTTCATCGGTTGATGCGAACAGACGGGCAATTCAACCCGGCGGCCTGCGGCAACTGGCGGATTGGTTGGAATCATGGTTCGCTCGTGGGGTCGATGGCCTCGGCATCCGCGAGGGGGTACTTAACTCTCGCCGAGTTTAATGATTCGATAAACTCTCTTAAGTCCTTGTGCAGCCCCATCACCGAAGCTTTCCTGATATCGCCGGATCAGCTCCAGCATGATGTCCATGCGCTGTTGGGGAGTCAGGCTCAAGTAGTACTCCCGATCCGCTTTATCGGACTCGGCATGGCTGGCAAACTTTCTCGCCACGTACTCCATGGGCCTATTTTACCCGCTCCCGCGGGGCTCAGCCAGTGCTGCCCGGCCTGGCCGGGAGCGCCACCTGCCGGCTTCCTCCACTCACCCGTCCGGTTGACCGATAACCATTCAGGAGCGACGCCATGCGCCGATAACACACGACGAGCCTGTTGGAGGCGTCAGTACAAATGATGGACCACAAAGTCGAGCTGAGACCGGCGGACAGCGAGGAGAGGCCGCCCGACCAGGGCCGGTCTCGCCGTGAGTTCCTGTGCCGGTCGGCGCGGAGGGCGGCGTATGTGGCCCCGCTGGTCCTGCTGTTTCACCCGAAGCCGGCCTGCGCATCCGGCGGGAGCCAGTTGACGCAGGCGTGATAACACTCGCGGTTTATCAGGCACCGATCCCGACCATGACGCTTGCCGCCACACACCCCGAAGCCCCCCTCAAACCAGACGCCCGACCCCGACAGCGCGCCGGTCTGCGGTGCCACGAACTCGATGACGAAGCCGTGCTGTACGACCTCGCTCATCACGCCGTGCACTACCTCAACGCGACGGCCTACGCCGTCTGGCGGCAGTGTGACGGCCGAACGCCCGTGGCGAAACTGCCGGGCCGCCTGGCGACGCACTTCAGCATCGCGGAAGATGATTCGTTGATCGCGGACACGCACCGGGCGTTGAGGGGGATGGCTGAAAACGGCCTGGTCGATTGGGGTGCCGCGTGACGACCATCGCCGATACTACCCCGCCGACCCTCAGTGACCTGACCATCTCGGTCCGGGACACGGGTGCGACGTCGCGGCCGCGCGAGCACAGCATGCGGCACTATCGCATCGGGCCGGTGCCGGTAACGCTGGCCTGCGAAGTGCCCGGCATCGCCGATGACTTCCACCGCTACTATCGTCGCTGCGAGGTGTTCGCCCCGGCGACCCACAGCTTCCGTATCGACGTTGTCATCCGGCGCTCGCCTCGCTCGTTGCGGCGCTACTTCCACATCCTCGCCAACGGCCGCGAACAATGCATTCTCCGCGGGGCCAGGTCCGTCCTGCCCTTCGTCGAGTGGACGATGAACGCCCTCGTCGCGAAGTTCCTGCCGCATTACTACCAGATTCATGCCGCGTCCGTGTCTCACCAGGGCGTCGGCGTCATCCTGGCCGGCTCCCCCGGGCAGGGGAAATCGACGCTGGCCGCCGGGATGCTCGCCCGCGGCTGGTCGTACCTGTCGGACGAGTTCGCCCTCATCGATCCCGACACGCGGCATCTCGAGCCGTTCCCCAAGGCCATCTGCATCAAGGCCGGGTCGTTCGCGACCCTGCTGGAGCAGGGCTTGCCGCTCGACCTCAAGCGCGTGCTGCACAAGGGCCATAAGGGACCCGTGTCGCTGCTCGATCCGGCGGCCGTTCGCCCGAACGCCGTTGGCCCGCCCTGCCCCGTCGGCCTGATCGTCTTCCCCCGGTACGATCCCCACGCGGCACCGGCGATCGAACCCATGTCGCGGGCCCAGGCGGTATTCGAGCTGATTCAGGTCTCGTTCAACTTCAGCAAGTTCCGCGACCGTGGGTTCGATCTGCTCGCGGCGGTCGCCCGCAAGGCGCAATGCGTCCGTCTGCGCTCGGGCGATCTGGTGGAAACCTGCGAGCTGCTCGATAACTTTCTCTTCCGTTTAAGCCCCCTCAACTCCTGCGCGGCTGTGGCGGCGGGCCGGCATTCGCTCGACCACGCCGCGATTCAACGAGGCCAGACATGACTCGTCCACGACCAATGGATCCGTCACTCGCCTCGCAGACGCCGGCCGTCGTGTCGTCGTTACTCGCGGGCTGTCTGTCGGATAAGCCGCTGGTGGCCGCCCGCGAGATCGAGCGACAGGGTCTGTGGGAGTACCTGGCCGCCGAGAGCTGCGATGCCGGTGTCGGCGGCCAGGTACTCCCACAGACCCGGTCGCTCGATCTCGCGG
>JACQVT010000464.1 GCA_016209665.1 Planctomycetota bacterium
CCCCAGGTACCCAACCCGGATCTGATTATCGAGGAGATGCGCTTCAACGTGCCTGGCCAGGAGGTTGTAAGTGTTCCTTTAGGAACCTGGATCCATAGCACGTACCTGATTCGCCTGGAGCCCAACCCGGACTTCGAGATCGTCCTCGTCTCGGGCTCCATCACGGTGGACCAGCTTGTCATCGATACCATCTGCTACCCCGAGCCGGCATCGCTGATGCTACTGGGCCTCGGTGGCACACTCCTCCTGCGGCGTCGCCGCGGGTGATCACCCCCGCCTCGTGGCGATAATACGTCACGACGCGGTTCTGATGAACTCAGTGATTGAAGCATACGAACAGGCATCCCGGAGATGGGATGCCTGTTCTATTTCGGAGCAACCCCTAATCCGTGGTGCTCAACCGGCAAGTCCCGGCACAATTTTTTCTGATTTTGCTTGCCATTACCGGAACAGAGGTTATCATGTTGGTTGAGTACCCGGCAGGAGGGCTAGCATGTCTCCGGGTACCTGGGAGAGGCTCTTGGGAATCTGGCAGGGTGTTAATAGGAGGAGGTGGAGAATGCGGTCTCCGAACACTCTCGTTTTAGCGGCTAGTTTGATCATCGTGGTTTTTGTCGGGCCGGCGATGGCGGATGATTTGTATCCGCCCTCCTGGCGCGGGCAGAACGGAACCACGATGCAGGTGTGGGAGTTCTCTGACCCGAACCCCACGCCCCCGCCGGACCCGATGGTGAATCCATACGGCACGCCGCAAGCACAGGTGTGGACCGGCATCGGGCACGGCTGGATGGATGAGTGGGGGAACAGCCAAGGCATGTGGCCGTTGTCAGGCACGATCGAAATCTGGATTCCCAATCGCCCGCAGCCCCTCCCGTTCAAGGACATCTGGGTTCAGCTCACGTGGACCAAGCAGGTTTCCAGCAGCAGGCCGAAAGTCTGGGAATTCGCGTCAGGGGTCATCGGAACCGAGGTTCAGAGGACCGTTCTCGGCCCGACTGGCTTGCCTGCACCGTATGACACCTGGTACCACTCAGTCTTTCTGATCCACCTGGAGCCGAACCCCTATTGGGAGATCGTGAAGGTCGATGGCACGCTCGTGGTGGACGAGATCGTGGTCGACACCATCTGCTACCCCGAGCCGGCGACGGCAGGCCTGCTGCTTCTAGGCGGCTTGGCCCTGCTCCGCCGCCGCAAGGCGTAGCCGAGACCGGCGGACTCAAGAACAAGCGCAGGGGCGGTCGCTGTCGGATGGAGGCGACCGCCCCTTTCCTTTTACGCCGAGGACTCTCAGGCTGGCATGCCCTGAGAACGTGTGTGAGAAGGCCTTTCCGAACCGCGCCCGTGAAGCGAACTGCGGCGGACAGCGCCGGGGGGGCAGAATGCCGCCCCCTCACGGTCGCGGTTCCGACAAGCCTGGGGCTCCTCACCCACCCTCTGAGAATCGCCCGCCGGGCGACGGCGAGGGCATGAACTTGCCGGCCACAGCGGCGGGATCAGGAAACGTGGCGGACCTGGACGTCCGGCCGGATGCGGTCGACCGCAGCACGCTCGAAGCGGGCGGGCTCGTCGGTCAGAGCCGCCGCCGCTGAGATCGTGACCGCTTCGCGAAGGGCCGCCTCCACGTCCCCATCGCTGCTCATCAGACCTGCGAGAAAGCCCGCCATGACCGCGTCACCGCAGCCCACCGTGCTTCGCACCTGGTCCTCGGGAACAACGGCCTGGGCGTGCAGTGCCCGTCCATCGGCGAAGCAGTAGGCGCCGCGGCGGCCCATGGTGACGAGGACGACAGGGATCCGCTCGTTCAACTTCCGACCCTCTCGGATGACCGTCGGCTCGTCGGGCGCCGCACCACCCAGCAGCTCGCCCAACTCCATTTCGTTCGGCTTGATCAGCCAGACATCGCGCTGCACCGCCAGCCGCAACGGCTCCCCCGCGATGTCGACGGCAACCGACGCTCCCCTGGCCAGGCAGGAGCGGATCAGGTCGCTCCAGACCTCCATCGACAATCCGGGGGGCAACGACCCCGTGAACACGACAAGCGAGTCCTGCTCGACCACAGTGGGCAGCAGGTCCAACAATCGGCGCACATCGGCCGAATCGACCGAAGGACCCGCGTCGCGGATATGTGTCTCGTGATGACCGACGGGGTCGATGATCGTGATGTTCTCCCGCGTCGAGCCGGTGATCGGCAGGAAGCACGCCTTCACCCCCGCCGACTGCATGGCCTCATGGAACAGGTCGAATGCGTTCATACCGACCCAGCCGATGGCGGTGCTGCGGATTCCCAGGTCGGCCAACGCCCGGGCGAGGTTGATCGCCTTGCCGGCCGGCTTGCGGACGCGGAGATGCCCCTGCTGATGACCGCCAACCCGGAACGCCGGCACCTCGATGATCCGGTCGATCGTCGGATTCAGCGTGACCGTCACGATGGACCTGAACCGGGCTTTCATCTGGGGGCCCCCCGTTGAGCCCGCTCAGGGGGTGGAGAATCCGCAGGCTGATCCGGCCGCTCGGCCGGGGGGCTCTGTTCGGTGCGGTCCGCGGCCGGGCGAGTCGAGTCCGAAGCCGAAGCCGGAGCCGCAGACTCCACGTCCCAGGCCGGCAGGGGCAGGCAGAACCGCTCGCCGGCCCGCTCGCACCGCAGTACCCCTCGCACGGCGTGGTCGCGGAGCAGTTCCGCCATGACCGTGAAACATCCGGTCTCGGCGGGCTGACACGGTTCCAGCGGAACCTGCTGCGGCCCAGTCGAGCTTGCCAGCCAGACCACACCGCTCTGGACACCTGTCAACGGTGCGGACCGGGCGTCCCGGAAGCGAACGCGGGCCGCCTCCTCACCTGCCTCATGCTCCCACTCCATTGAACCCGCGCGGTGAGGGAGCGCCATCCGAGGGATGGCGACCGGCTGACTCGCCGGCTGCGATCCGGCGGGCGCCTCGTTCTCCCGCGACTCGGCGAGCCGTCTGGCCGCCTCGCGCAGCTCGGCCGCCGAGGGCAGCTCGTCCTCCTCCCGGCACGCGATCATGAGCAGGGGCGGCAGCACGAGAAGCATCGACCAGCGCGGACCCGAAAGCCTCATCGGCGGCATTGTATCCTGCCCGCTCCCCCCATCCAACGGGCGTTGGTCCTACGTTGGCGCGACCCCCTACGATGGTGAGGCGGGAGGCAGGCGGAACCCGGCCTTCTCTCCGGGATACGGGAGACTCGAATGGAAGTTCTCACCGATCAGGAAATCGACGGGCTGCTGGCGAAGCTGCCGGAATGGAAACGCGAGGACCACCACGGCCAGCACGGCATTGCCAGAACCTTCACGACCGGCAACTTCCTCGCAGGCCTGGGCTTCGTGACGCGGGTCGCCGTGCTGGCCGAGGCGGCGAATCATCACCCCGACATCGTCCTGAGGTACCCGAGGGTCACTGTTTTCCTCACCACGCATGATGCCGGCGGCCTGACGCAGAAGGACTTCGACTTGGCGGGACAGATCGACCGACTCGGGGCGTGATGAATGTCGTGGCTGACAGCTCCCCTCTGAGCTATCTCGTCCGCATCGGCTGTGTCGACTTACTTCTGATACTCTTCCAGGGCTTGCTTGAGGTGGGGCTCCAGCCGCTCGTCCTTGTTCAGGGCCAGAGCCTTCTTGGCGAGGTCGATCGCCTGCTCGCGCTTGCCCGTCTTGAACAGGGCCAGGGCGTAGGTGTCCAGGACCGACGGGTCCTGCTCGCTGGTGAGGCGGTTGGCGGCCTCGGCGGCGCTGAGGGCCAGGTTCAGGTCGCGGTCCTTGAGGGCCGGACTGGTGAGAATCTGCCACGCCAGTTCCTCGATGATTCTCGGCTCACTGGTCTTGACGACCGCCTGGCCCAGCTCGGCCGACCGCCGGCGGGCCTCGTCGGTGGCGGGTTGGGTCGCGGTGACCGCCTGGACGCTGCGGAAATAGTCGTGCATCAGCTTGCGGGCCTTGTCCGAAGGCTGCCGGTCTCCGGACTGATACGCGGCCTCGGCGGCACGAGCCGCCAGGTCCAGGTCGCGGGACTCGATGCCCGGCATCAGCATGATCTCCCACGAGAACCGGTTCAGAAGCTCCGGCCTGCCCACGCCTTTCTGAACGATCGCCTCGCCGGTTTGCCGGGCCCGCTGGGCGATCCGCTCACGCTCCCGCTGGTCCCGAGTGACGTTCCATTTCTCGACCAGGCCGAAATAGTCGGCGGCCATCCGGGCCGCCTGGGCGGCTTCCTTCTCCGCCTTGATGTCGAACTTGCCCGCCACGATGCGGTCCAGCACCGTCTCCAGATCGCCGTCCGGGTGGCCGTGCCAGGTGACCACCCCGTTTTTGTCGACCACAAACGCGTACGGTATCCCGTTGATCCCGAACGCATCCATGTACGCCCGCCCGGTGGCCCCACGGTTGTCGCTGGCGACGATGTAGTCCATCCGGGTGCCCATCGACTTGACGAACGGCTCAACAACGGATGCCGGCTCGTCGCTCACACCCACGAACACGACGTTCTTGTCGCGGAACTTCTTCTGCATCTCGCTGAGGTGCGGGATACCAACCAGGCATGGCGGGCACCAAGTCGCCCAGAACTCGATGACGTAGATGTTCTTGCCCTTGCCGGCCGCCAGGTCCGCTCGGCCGCCTTTGACCCACGTGCCGACGTTCAGCGACGGGGCCGGGTCACCAATCTCCTTGGCGGCCTGCGCCGGCAGCCAGGTCACCACGGCACACAGAGCGGCGGCCGGCACGGCGATTCTGCGATTCATCTCGTGCTCCAGGTTGCGGTGTGGCGGCATCCTCCACTCGCGGCCCTATTGTAAGGCCGGCAGGCCGTTCCGCCCAACCTCGTCGCCGCCCGCCGGACATGGTACATTGCTGCCCACCGCCGACCGTGCCGCCACCAATGGAACGAGTGACAGGGTATGCATCAGGGGACTCCGCCGCCGCCCGAACCGCTACCTTCCCAGTCGGGTAACCCGGCGGATCAGAGGAACGACAACGATCTGCCCGCCCCATCCATCACCTACCTAGGCCCGGTGGCGGTATGGGGGATCCCCAAGCCTCGCGGTCCGCGGATGTCGGTTCGGACCGCCGCGATTGGCTGGCTGCTGCTGGCGCCGGTGCTGCTGGCAACGCTGTTGTGGGTGCACACGGAAAGCCGGACCCTGTGGCCCTTCGGCCGCCGGGCGACCCACATGTCCGAGGTGGTTCTGCGATACGAATTGATCGCCGCGGTGTGCTGGTGCTACCTGACCGGAATGTCACTGCCCATATGGCTTCGGCATCGGCGGCTCGCCCGCCAGGATGTCTGGGCGATCGACGCGGCCATCCGCGCCGAGCAGTGGGAGCGGGCCGGCTTGTTCCTGCACCGCTACTGCCTGTTGGTCTCGGGGATTTGGCGAAAACTTCCCGCTCGGGCCGCGGTCTGGGACGCCGTCCTGCGGAACCATCTGCCCCGCCATCGCCGGCTGTATGTTTACTACCGGCAGCGGCCACCGACGCTGCCACCCGACCCGATGGCCGGCTTCACTATCACCGTGATCCGCCCGCCGCGGCCATCCCCCTGGTCCGCGGCCGGACTGGTGCCCGTGGCCCTGCTGCTCTACCTGCTGCTGGTGGACGTGGTGCGACATCGCGACCTGCACCAGGCCTTCCTGTTCAACACGGTGCTTCTGGCCATCGTGCTCGTTTCCTATACGGCCTACTTCGCCATGGCTCTGCTGGGCCGGTCGAGCTTCTACCGCTTCGCGCCGGGCATCATGCAGTACGTGCGATATAGGGCCCTCCGCCGGCGACCGACGATCGAGAGCTACGATCTGCGTCGACTACACCTGGTACTGGATCTGTGCTCGCCGTGGCCGGGCCTGACCCTCCTGAACACCCCCCGATATCGCCGCGAGGTCTACTGTCTTCCCCGCGGTCCCGAAGCGGTCGAGGCCGTCTTCCGGGCCGCCCTCTCGACCGTCCCCAGCCCGCCGCTTCCCGAGGACCAACTCGTCGATTAGGGAGGAAATGTCGGCGGGCCAGAGTCAGCCCACACGAGTCTGTCCGCCCGCCTGGGCAGTCCCCACCGCTGAACTGGTTGTCGCGGCGGAGGCGGAGGGTTTATCATCAGTCAGGTGGGCGACCGGGAGATCGGGGCGTGGTGACGTTTTCGTTGCAGAGCGGGTCCAGCGGCAACTGCATCTACGTGGAGGCGGACGGGGTGCGGCTGCTGTTCGACGCCGGGGTGGCGGGAACGCAGACCGAGTCCCGGCTGCGGGCCCACGGCCGCAACATTCGCGAGGTCGACGCCCTGATCATCTCGCACGACCACGACGACCACGTCCGGTGCAGCGGCGTGTTGCATCGCAAGTTCGGCCTGCCCATTCACATGACCTACACCACGCAGGCCGCAATCCGTTGCGACGTGGGCGATCTGGGACACGTCAATCGCTTCTATTCGGGCGACACGCTGCGGTTCGGCGACGTGGCCGTGCACACTGTCCCCACGCCTCACGACGCCGCCGACGGCGTGGCGTTCGTGGTCGAGCACGCGGGCAGGCGCCTGGGCATCCTGACTGACCTGGGCCATCCGTTTGAACGGATGCGCAAACTACTGCCCACGCTCGACGCGGTCTATCTGGAGAGCAACTACGACCCCGAGCTTTTGCGGGCGGGAACATACCCTCCACACGTCAAGAAGCGCATCATGGGCCCTCACGGCCACCTGTCCAACCACGAGGCGGCCGAGTTGATCCACGGCGCGACCCGGCGGCTGCAATGGGCCGTGCTGGCCCACCTGAGCGCCAATAACAACACCCCCGAACTGGCCGTGACCACCAGCCGCAAGGCCGTCGGTCGAAAGCTGCCCCTGTGGGTAGCCTCCCGCGGGTCCGCCGGCGAGCTGCTCTGTGTCCGGTAACGGTACACCACATATTTCGTTCCTGGCTCATTTCGCGGCACGAGTCGCTTGATGAGGACGGGGGATGGTCGATAGAATTGGTTAGCGCGGAGTTATGTGCCGTGTCAACAGGCCGCTGAGGAGGGGATCGGGTATGGCTTCGAGCGGCAAGCTCAGGGACGGAGGCGGTATGTTCGGCCGGAATCAGCGGGCGAGGGTGGCGGGAGCCTGTCGGTTGGCCGTGGCGACGGTCGGGCTGCTGTGGGGCCCGGCTGCATGGGCTCAAAAGCCGCTGGGCATCGACGTCTCATTGTGGCAGGGGACGATCACGCCGGCCAACTGGACGCAGGTCTACAACTCGGGCCGGCGGTTCGCGTTCATCAAGGCCAGCCAGGGCACGACGGTCACGGACCCCAGGTTCTACTCGAACGTCGCCAACGCCCCCGTCGCCGGCCTGCTCGTCGCGCCCTATCATTTCGCCGATCCGCTCAACGAGCGTCAGCCGGCCGACGGCCATACAGCCGTGGACGAGGCCAACTATTTCGTGGCGGTGGCGGGCAACTACATGACCGCGGGCTACCTCCCGCCGGTACTGGACCTGGAGTACGGCTCGAGCATGGGCAAGACCGCCCTATCCAACTGGGCGAACAGCTTCTGCAACCGAGTCCTGGCTCTCAAGGG
>JACQVT010000479.1 GCA_016209665.1 Planctomycetota bacterium
CAGGTCCTGCTCGCGGATGAAGAACGTGGGACCATTCTCGCCGGGCACGGTGATCTGACCGACGATGGAGTTGGCCCGCAGGGCCTGAACCGTTCGGGCGGCGGTCTCCTCACTGGACGAAGCCGATCCGGCGGCCACGGTGTTGGCCGTGATGCGGATGCCGTCGGGCTCGATGAAGTACCCGAGCCCGGTTTCGCCGGCGATCAACTCGAACGCCTGGCGGATGGTCACGTTCTCGACGTGCATGCGGAACCGCTCGGCCTGCTGCGTGGGCAGCGAGGCCAGCACGCCCGGCTCCATCTTGAGCAGCAGCCCCGCCCGCCCGGCCAGATCGAGCAGCACGTCCTTGATCTGCACCTCGCTGTACTGCGCGCTGATCAGCCGCTGCAACTGTAACTCGACCTGGCGGGTCCGCGTGCAGAACACGACCGTCTTGGGGCCCTCGGGGTGCCATTGCCAGCCGTATTGGTGCGTCGCCAGCTCCAGAACCCGGGCGGCGTGGCCCGCGCCCACGGACTCGGCCAACTCGTAAAACTTCTTGCGGTTGGCGTCGCTGTCGGCGGCGGACATATCCTGGAACTGGAAATCGAGCGAGTCGGCCAGAGCCTTCGACCAGTCGGTGGCATACAGCTTCTCGATGAGGGTCACCTCGTCCCAGGTCGCCCGCCGACAGATGCGGAACAGCGCCGGCCTCGGCTGGATCACCACCTTGCCCTCGATCAATCCGTACTTGCACGCCAACGGCCTGAGCAGCGCCCCCAGGCTGTCGCGCAGCGATTGGTTCTCGATCTTGGCCGTGACCAGCGTCTTGCTACCGTAGGGCAGGCAGCCGAGCACGAACCGGTCGAACTCGATCGGCACGCCCGTTTTCTCGGCCAGCAAACGCATGGCGTCACAGATGGGCATGTCCTGGATGGTCAGGTTGGTGGGTTGATCGAGGGCCTGGACGACGAGGATCTCCTTCTCGTCGGTGCCTCGCCCGGCCTCGGCGGGCGTGAGCGTGCGCGAGTCCACAACCACCACGGGAGCCGGCGACGGCGCGCTGGCGGCCGCCCCCGTCGGCTGCGTGGCCGGTGCGCCGACGGCCGGACCCACCACGACCACGACCGCTCCTGCGCACAGCATCACCATCGTGAGGCGGAGCCATTTACTCGACGGCATGACCGACTGACGGATCAGATGGATCTCCCTTCACGTGTACCGACCGGCGGCCGCCGTCACAGCGGGGCGGCGTCGAGGAAATCTCCCGCCACCCTGGCCGGCGAGGGTTGGGCCGTCGGGGTCGCGGCGAAGAAGAGCTTGCGCGACGGCCTGCGGGCTCCCTCATCATCGCTCCGGCGGACGTCCTCCGCCAGTGCGGCCGATCTCGCGTAGTTGACCTGGATCGTCTGCAGGCTGCCGGTCGACGGTCTCGGCCGCTTGAACCGCACCACCGGAGGTTCATCTTCGCGGCGCGGACTATCGCTTGCCGACTTGGCCTCTGCCAGTTGGCCACCGGGACGTTCGCTCGCGTCAGCCGACGGCCGATCCGGGTGATGGAGCGCCATCGGGCCGATGCCCTCCCGCCGCTCGCCGGTTGGGCGGCCAGCGAACGGCTGAAGCCAGACCACCAGCGCGATGGCCGCCGCGGCCGCCAGCGGGGCGGCGATCCGCAGCCAGACCGGGAACCGGACCGTGCGAGGCGACCGTGCCGCCTCGGCCCGGATGCCCGCCATGACGCGATCGTGCAGTCGGCCGTAGTTGACGGCCGGCCGATCGGCGCGGCGCCCGGCCAGGGTTGCTTCGATCCGCTTCAGTGCCTCGTGGCATCGGCGCAGGGCCGGCTCGCGCTCCAGCCGCTGCCGCACGGCCTGGTCTTCGGCCGCGGTCAGTTCGCCGTCGAGCAGTCGGCCAAGCAGCCCTTCGTCCTGTTCGGATACGTCGCCCGCGGGTTGGCCGGCGGCCTCGCCGATCCGCTCCATCAAACGCCGGTGAAAGGGCTCGAACTCAACCGCGGGAGGGTCCTCGCGATGGAGCTTCAATTCGCGATCCAGACGCACGAGGGTCTCGAAGCGGGCCCGCAAGGCCGGCTCGCCGTCGAGCCGACGCCGCAGCGCCGCCGCCTCCGCCGCCGACAGGTCGTTGTCGAGCAGCAGGCTGAGAAGGAACTCGTCGTGCTCGCTCACATGACTGGTCATGGTCGCCGTTTCGATCCGCCGTGGCTGCCTTCAGCCGGCCAGCATATCGCCCAGTCGCCCCCGCAACCGCTTGCGGGCCTGGAACACGTACCACTTGACGTTCTCCAGGCTGCAGTCCAGCAGGGCCGCGATGTCCTTCTGCGGCCAGCCTTCGATCGTGAACAGCACGAGGGCCAGCCGCTGTTTGTCCGGCAAGCTGTGGAGGGCGGCATCGATTGCTTCGCCCAGTTCGTGTCCCTCCGCCGAATGACCCGGTTCTATCACCGCCGCCGCGGGCTCACCATCCGTGGACCGGATGCCGTCGGGCCCCCACTCCTCGTCCAGGGGGACCATCGGGCCGGACCGTCGAGACCGCCGGGCGTTCAACGACAGGTTGCTGACGATCCGCAACAACCACGGGCCGAACCGGCTGGGTTCCTTGAGGTGGTCCAACGAGCGATAGGCCCGCAGGAAGGCCTCCTGCACCACCTCCATGGCGTCGTCGCTGTTGCCCAGAAGCCGGTAGGCCGTCGCGATGGCCGGCCGTTCGTAGGCCCTCGCCAACCGACCGAAGGCCTCCGGACTTCCGCCCCGGGTCGCCTGGACCCAGGCAGCATCCCGCGCGCCCGTCTCGTCCGTGAAGAGCGGCTGGTGTTGTTGGTCCATAGCTATAGACACCAGGACGAGAAAAGGGTTAGATGCATGCGAGCGGAAGAACGCGGTGATTGAAGGATATCGACGCTGCGGTTTCCGGTCAACCAGCGGCCGATACGGCAGGTGGCATCCCAGGATGATGGGGGCGGCATCATCGCTCGTGATTATAGGTACATGTCAATGCGGAAGTTAGCATCGGTCTCCGAAATCCGGTCCTTCCTGCGGCCCCATCGCCAAGCCGGGCGGCGGATCGGCTTTGTCCCCACGATGGGGGCGTTGCACGAGGGCCACCGGTCGCTGGTCCGCCGGGCGAGGGCCGAATGCCAGGTCGTGGTCGTTTCGATTTTCGTGAACCCGACGCAGTTCGGTCCCAACGAGGACTACGCCGCGTACCCCCGGCCGCTGGACGCCGATCTGGCCCTCTGCCGGGAGGATGGTGTGGACGCGGCCTTCTGCCCGCCGGTCGAGGAGATGTACGCACCCGACTCGGCCACGACGGTGACGGTGAGCCGCCTGACGGACGGCCTGTGTGGAGCCCATCGGCCGGGCCATTTCGCGGGCGTGACCACCGTGGTCGCCAAGCTGTTCAATATCGTCCAGCCGGACGTCGCCTATTTCGGCCAGAAGGATGCTCAGCAGGCGGTGGTCATCCGCAGGATGGTCCGCGACCTGTGCTGGCCGATCGAGATCGTCGGTTGTCCGACCGTGCGCGAGTCGGACGGCCTGGCGCTGGCCAGCCGGAATGCCTACCTGAGCCCGGCCGAACGGCAGCAGGCCCTGTGTCTGAGCGCGGCCTTGAACTGGGCGTGCGAGCGGATCGCCGCGGGCGAGCGTGCGGTGCCGGCGCTGATCGAGGGCATGAAGCGACGGATCGTGGATGCCGGACCCTGCTCGATCGACTACGTCGAGATCGTCGACGCGGACGAACTGACGCCCAAGCCCCGGGTCGAGGGCCGCTGCCTGATTGCTACCGCGGTTCGGATCGGCAAAACCCGCCTGATCGACAACCGTGTCGTGGACGCTGACCGCCTCGCCCGTTAGTATCCCTCGCCATGTGGCCGACCGTTTTCACCATTCCCTGGCTCAATCTGCCGATCCGCGGCTACGGCCTGATGCTGATGATCGGCTTCCTCGGCGGCACGTGGTGGGCGGCGCAGCGGGCGGCCCGGGTCAAGTGCGACCCGGATTTCGTGATCAACATGGGTTTCGCGGCCTTGCTGTCCAGCGTGGTCGGGGCCCGCCTGTTTTACGTGATCCACTACTGGGACTCGCATTTCGCCGGCCGGGGCCTCAAGGCCGTCATCGACATCACCGCCGGCGGCATGGAGTTCTACGGCGGGTTTATCGGCGCGTTTGCCGCCGTTCTCATCTACATGTGGATCCGGCGCGTATCGTTTCGGCTCTACATGGACATCCTCGCCCCGTCGCTGATGTTCGGGATGGGCATGGCCCGCATCGGCTGCTTCCTCAACGGCTGCTGCTGGGGCGCAGTCTGCGAACCGTCGATCCCGTGGTCCGTGCGCTTCCCTTACGCCAGTCCGGCCGCCTACCGTCAGTGGGAGGAGCGGGTGATCACCTACCCGGCCGAGTTGATCAGCGTTTTGGATGACGGGGCCGCCACCCTTATTCCCCGAGACGAGCTGATGTCTTCGGCGGACCGCGAACTGTCGTTGGAGAGCGCCTACAACAAGGCCCAACAAGCTGTCGAGCAGGCCCGGGCCAACCATGCGGATGCGGCCACCATCGACGCTCTGGAACAACAGCAGGGGGCCGCCCTGAAGAAATGGAGGGAGGCCGCGCGCGAGCTGACCAGGCTCCGGCTCCAGATGGTGACCTATCGAATGTCGCCCGCCGAACTGCGGGCCTCCGCGGCCGCCTCCGAACACCGCACGCACGCCGTCCACCCGGCCCAGTTGTACGCCTCACTCGACGGGCTGCTGCTGGCGGTCCTGCTGAACGCCCTGTTCTATCGCCGTAAGCACCACGGTGTGGTGGTGGGCGTGCTGTTCCTGTGCTACCCCATCATGCGGTTCATCGAGGAGATCATCCGCAGCGACAACCCCCACGACGTGATCGGCTTGACCATCTCGCAGTTCATCAGCCTGGCCATCTTCACGGGCGGAGTCATTCTTCTCACCGCCGTCTACCGCATGCCGGCCCGAGCGACGACGGCGGCCGTCCGGTCGACCTCGCTCGCGCGATCGACGACGACACCTGCCTCGAACCGCCCGCCGCGGGATTCCCGCCCGCGGACCAAACACTGAGAGAGTTTTCTACTCCTGCTGCGGCCGAGTTGGGTGGGTCAGCGCGGCCGCCCACTGCCCGTACTCGTCCAGGCAGTCCTGCGGGCTGACGAACCGTTTCCAGACCAGCCGGGCCCGAAACCCGTATTCCTGGTCCTGCTCGACCTTGTGGACGACGTACTCGAAATCCCAGGCCGGCCGGGGAAAACGCTTCAATTTGAACTTGAACAGGCTGAACCGGATTTCATCGCGGACCGACCACGCGCGGTCGAACATGAGGATCAGCGTCATGTCGCGGGCGGCGCGGCCGTAGTAAAACGGCAGCGTGAACCGCGGGTAGTCGTAGCTCCAACTGTTCAGATTGAACCGCAGGTCCGGGTCGTAGTCGAGGGCGGCCGCGTCGCGGTGATGGTAGGTGCCGCCCTGATTCCAGTGCGGGTGGCCGGGCGGAGCATCGGCGGCGATCCAGACCTCCTCGCCGCCCGCCGCCTCGACGCCGCGGAAATGCAGGGCCGCGTCGGCCGCGTCGTTCATGTAGTTGCAGAAGGAGAAGATCGCACAGCCGCGCTTCCCGAACTTGCCCGCGTCGCGGGGCCGGCAGCGGAACTCGACGTCGACGTAATGCGGAGCTACCAGCGTGTAGCTCAGCGTGCTGTCGACCGACCACGGGTCGTCGGCGGCCCGCCGCACCAGTTGGACGCCCCGGCCGTCGGGCAACCGACGCATCGTGAACGGACCGCGACGCGGCGTGAACGAGTTGTTCGGGTTCTCGTGCCCGGCGATGATGTGCTCGAAGTTGATGCCCGCCGACGCCCCCGGCGAATCAGGGTCGTAGGCGTCGAAATCCGGCGCGTCCTTGACGTTGAACAACGAGTCGATGCCGCTCAGGACCTTCGGCGACTCGGCGTTGTCCTGAAACACCGCGCGCAGGTTGCCATGCTCGATGCGGATGACGTGCGGGTCCTCGGTGGGGGGGTCCGGCGCCAGTTCGCGATACGGCCGTCTCCGCTCATACAGATGCAATCGCGCCTCAAACGGTTGAACCAAGTCATCCTGGTCCCATTTGCGGGCACACTCGATAGCTCGCCGAGCGGTGGCCGCGGCCTGATCGAACCGACCTGCTTCAGCGTAGGCGGCGGCCAGTGTGTCGATCAGTTGTGGATCGTGGCCGACCAGCCGGACCGCGTGTTCCGCGAGGCGAACGGCCTCCGGGCCATCCCGCACCTCGGTGATCGGACTCGTGGCCAGCATCCAGGCCACGTTGTTCGCCAGGTACTCCTCGTTGGGCAGCAGGTCCAAGGCCCGGCGATACGACCGCACCGCCTCGACGACGTTGCCGCGTTCAGCCCACCAGCCGCCGAGGGCGTTGTGGAGCCCGGCGTCCTTCGGTCGCAGCTCGGCCGCTTGAGCAAGCCGTCGGATCGCATCGTCAAGGCGGCCCTGGCGCTTTAGTGCCGCCGCCAGACGCACGTGTAGTTCCGAATCCCGGGGCCGGGTCCGCAGGGCCGCCGTGAAATGGTCTGCCGCCTGGCCCGGCTGGTCGCGCTCAAAACAGGCGGTGCCCAGCTCCTCGTCGGCCACCCACGCCCGTGGGTTCATGGCGAGCGTCGCCCGCCAGATGGTGTCATCATCCTTGTAGATGTATCCTTGCCGCCAGGTCTGCACGAACAGCAGGGCAACAACGCACGCGCCCAGGACGGGCGCGACCGCCCGCGGCATGGTCGGCCACCGCCGGCGAGCGGCACACACGGCGGCGACGGCCGTCGCGATGATGCCGATAATCGCGAGGTACTGGTAGTGATCCGCTGCGAGGGAATAGTACATGTGCGCGATGTCGACGAAACCCAGGACGGGGGCCAGGCTGACCACGAAGTAGCCGAGCCCAAGCAGGCCCCCCCGCGCCCAGGCGTGCTGCCGCCAACGCCACAGGGCGAGCAGCGCTGCGACGAGCACGAGCGTGGGCAGATACGACCACCCCGAGGCCGGGTCGACTGACCAGTATGGGTACACGAACGCCAGGTGAATGGGGATGAGCGCCTTGAACAGGTAGAACCAGACGATCCAGCCCGCTCCCGCCAGCCGTGCCGCGAAGCCCTCGGGCCGGGCGAACTCCGTGCCCACGCCGTACCGGTGGTGGACGTCGAAGCTGATCCACGTCAGAACCACTGTCAGCAGGAGGAACGGCAGCATGATGACGGAGGACTTGCTCAGCAGGGCCAGCAAATACGACCCCAGGGCGACTGCGTAGTCCGCCGGGCGCTCCGATTCATCGTACCGGACGTAGAACAGCAACGAAGCGAAAAACATCAGGCCGGCCAGGACGGTCTTGCGTTGAATGATCCAGGCCACGCCGGCCACGTTGACCGGGTGGACGGCGAAGATGGCCGCACAGACCCACGCGCCGGGCACGCCGAGCCGCCGCAGCAGTCGCCACACGAGAATCGCGGTGGCTACGTGCAGGAGCACGTTCTCGACGTGGTAGCCAGCCGGCCGCTCGCCCCACAGCCGCCAGTCGATCCAGAACGTCGTATAGGTCAGCGGCCAGTAGTCCTCGAAATCGGGGATGAGCCACAGCCACGAGAGGCCTGCGGCTTCGTGGAGGCGAGGGTTGTTGAGCACCAGGGGGTGGTCGTCCCAGATGAACCCGCCGCGCATGGCGGGGAGGTAGGCGGCGATGGCCAGCAGGATCAGACACGTTGCTCGAGCGATAGCCGTCCCGGACGGTCCGCGCATGGGCCCCAGCATGACGCCACCGCTCGACAAGCACAAGGCCCGGTCGCAAGGGCCGGGCCCTGGAGGAGGGATAACGCTCGTGAGAGCCAAACCTGAACCGCGATCACACGCGACGAGACCGTCGAAGCCCGAACAACAGCAGACCGCCGCCCAGAAGGGCCGAAGAAAAGGGGGTCTTCAGACGCCCCCGCGCTAGTTCCGGCCCCGGCGTCGGTTAAAAAAGGAAAAGCGTTTTTTTTAGCGGATTCTTCTGAGGATCGCCGGTGGGCGTATTGACTCGGCGGTGGGTTTTGGTAGCATGGGCGCTAGGAATCGGGTCCGGGTCCAAGCGCTGGACCCTGATCGAGGAGGAGGCCGCCGCGGC
>JACQVT010000480.1 GCA_016209665.1 Planctomycetota bacterium
ATCCTGGATGGTGAGATCGGGGGCAGGCTTGTCAACGGTCTGACGGCAGCCTCGTTAACGGCGATGTGGATTCGGAGGGCGTGGGCGTGGGCGTGGATGTGGGGGGTCGGGTTCTGGCCTCGCTGGCGACCGTCGTGGCTACTGCCTCGGTCGGTTTCGCGGCGAACAGCGCTCCCGTCATATCGAGTTTTCCGACGTTGAACTCATCGGCGCTGGTGGCGGACGACACCACCGAGTACACGGTCGTCATGACGGTCAGTGATGTCGACGGATACAACGATATTCGTGACGCCCGGGTGCTGTTCGATTTCGTGCGGGCGGGCGGCGACCATGCCAGGGGCCGCGGGTACTTGGCATGGGGACAAGCCGATGCCGACATCACGCGATTCGGGGGGACATGGGTCACGGCCGACGCGGCGGGCGGGGGGCGATGGGCGTACAACGCCGGTGACTGGGGCGGCGACACATATATGACGCCGGTATCGTGCAGCCTGGTGGTCGGCGGTGCCGCCACCGGGGCGAGCGGGTCGCGCACGGTCACGTGGACGTTCAAGGTAAAGCCGACCTGGGCCCACAATCCGACCATCAACACGGCGGACGCCTTTGCGGGGGACTACGCGGTCAACGTCGGGTGGCGCGAGGGAGCCGCGGAGTTCGATGTCGTACCGGCCGCCTGCACGAGCTGGTCGGCGGCGCCGTCTGCGCCGGTGGTGTCAAGTCCGACCGCCAGCGGGCTGGGCGTCGCGATTCACCCGGCCGATTCCGACGGTGATCTGTTCGCGATTCGCATCTGGCCGCCGGTCAGGAAACTGCAGTTTGTCCAGACCGACGGCAGCATCGGAGGTTTCCCGGCCTGGCGGACGAAGGCGGACTGGGGAACGGTGGCGGTCGGCGGCCTGGTATCCAGCACCGCGTACACGTTCAGCGTGCGGGCGATGACCGGTGTGGCGGGCAACTGTCCGTCGGCCTGGGGGCCGACGGCGGGCGGGACGACGGCGATCCTCGCGAGGACCGTGGACTGCTCCTCGCCGGGCGTGACGTTCAACAAGGGCATCATGGGCATGGACGCGCAGCCCAAGGTGCTCAGCGCCCAGCGGATCGCGGACAATCTGGCCGCCAGCTTCAACACCAGCATGCGGTACGGCGGCGACGGCTACAACTTCAAGACGCGGACGGCCCAGTGGACCTCCAGCACCCGCTCGACGCTGCAGGCGCTGCGGGACGCCCGCGACCGCAACAGCTACGTGCAGATCTGTCTGAACACCCGGGGCATCGGCACGGGCAACGGCTCGACCTGGGTGTACACCGACCAGACCGCGGCGACGCTGGCGGGCTTGGCGGCCGACTGGGTGTACTACTGCAACAAGCTCGTCTCGAACAAACGGCAGGGGGACGCTCTGGCCACGCAGGAGCAGGCAATCCTCGACTCGTTGAACTGGGGCAGCGACGACAAGCTGCTGGCGCCCGGTGAGCCGCCGGTGCCTCCGGTGGTGTACTGGGAGATCGGCAACGAGCCCGAGGGCCCTTACCCGCCGCCCGCCTTGGCGCCCGACGACTACGCGGCCCGCTACAGCACGATCACGCAGGCCATGCGGGCGGTCGATCCGACGATCAAGGTCGGGCCGGGCGTCATGAGCGCCGACAACGGAAACGCCTGGCTGGACGCGGTGTTCTCGAACGCCGGCAACCGCGTCGACTTCGTCGCGTATCATCCCTACGGGCCGCTGTACTGGATCACGAAGAACAACTCCGGCGGCGTACTCAACGCCAACGACCTGATGGGCGGGCTGGACTCACTCAAGCAGCAACAGACGGACCGGCGGCAGAAGGTCGTCGACCGGCTGACGGCGAACAACCGGCCCGGGGGCACGCCCCTCGTCGCCAGCGAGTTCAATCCCGTCTCGTGGGAGGGGACCTACTACTACAACCTGAGCCAGACCGTCGCCCAGGGACTGGGCCTGGCCGAGACGATCTTCACGTTCGCCGAGCTGGGCTTCACGGCCGCGCAGTACTGGGACCTGCCCAACTACCCGAGCACAACGCCGCGGGAGGTGCCCGGCTTCAAGGTGTTCAAGATGATGCAGGCCGAGCAGCCGGAAAGGGTGATCCATAGTTGCGTGGACGGGACGTTCAGGTTGTACGCGACGCTAGCCGACAGCGAGACCAGGCTCGTGGTCTGGGCCATCAACGTCTCGGAAACCGATGACAAGCCCGTCGAGATTCACGTGGCCGGCCCGGTAAGGGCGACCGCCGTGACGGAGTACAGGCTGGCCGACACCCGCGGGGATACGAGTCTCGTCACCCGCAACGACCGGAACGACCCCCGCGATTACGTCGACTGGATCGTGGTCGATCGAACGGGCCAGATCGATCCGGCCGGCTTCACCTGGACGTTCGAGGATGCCACGCTGACGATGCTGGTGTTCCACCTGCGGCACCTGGCCCGGGTGGACTACGACCAGGACGATGATGTGGACCAGACAGACTACGGCCACCTCCAGGCGTGCCTCGGTGGCGGTACGATTCCGCCGTTGCCCGGCTGCAGCGACGCTGATCTGGACGAGGACCAGGACGTGGATCAGAATGATCTGGCGTTGTTCCTCGGTTGCATGAGTGGGCCGGGTTCACCCGCGGGCGAGTACTGCCCGGACTGAACATCCGCCGGCCGACGCCACGGCGGGCAGGTTACCTGGTATCAGCACGAGGCGCGACGAACTGCGGAGGGGCCGAGTGATGCGCGGTGAACGTCGACGCTCTCGCCGACTGGGCCGGGTGGTGTGGGCCTGCATCGCGCTGGGGGGCTTCGTCGCGAGCACTCAGCCGAGCGGTTGCGGCGCGCTGATTGACCCGCCGACGCAGACGGTCCTGCCGCCAGCCGATGCCGAACCGGGCCGGTGGATCATCGTGGACGGGGCCAACAACACCCGCGACATCGGGGGGTACGCGACGATGGACGGGCGGACCGTCAAGTGGCAGACGGTGTACCGCTCGGGCGAACTGTCGGATCTGACGGCGGCGGGGTGCGAGGCGTTCCGCAACCTGCGGATCCGTCGGGTCGTCAACTTCCGCAACCAGTTTCTTCCCACCGTGCTGTTCGACGGTGACTCCGTTTGCGTATCCCTGGCGTCGCGGCAGACGCTGTTGCCGACGCTGGTGGCCGACGGCGGGAGCTACGTCGAGACGGTCCGAATCTACGCCGGCAATTATCGCCAGGCATTCGAGCTGCTGGCCGACGCGGCCAACCTGCCGCTCCTGTATCACTGCTCATCGGGCAAGGATCGGACGGGGATCATGACCATCCTTCTGTTGACGCTGTTGGGGGTCGATCGGGAGACGGTCATGGCGGATTATGGCCTGTCGGACCTGGTGGAAGCGACGACCGATCCGCAGGCGGCATCGGACCTGCTCGATGAGATTGACCGGCAGGGCGGGATCGAGGTCTGCCTTTCGGGCATGGGCGTGTCGCTGGACGTGCAGGATGCGATCCGGGTTCTGCTGTTGGAGTGAGAGTCGCCCCCAAACAACGGACCGGCTGGAAGCCGGTCCCACACACAATGATCGGCTGGAAGCCGGTCCCACATGCGATGACCGGCAAGATGCCGGGCCCACATGCGATGACCGGCAAGATGCTGGGCCCACACCAGCTTCGCAGACAGCTACAGGATGAATCGGCTGACGTCTTCGTTCTGGTAGAGGCCGTCGAGGCAGCGGCTGACCTCTGCGGCGTCGACGGTGAAGGCTTCGCCGGCGCGGTCGGGGGCCTCGAACGAGAGCGTCTCCAGCACCTTCTCCATGATCGTGTAGAGCCGGCGGGCGCCGATGTTCATGGTGCTGCGGTTGACCTGGCAGGCGATGTCGGCCATGGCGTCGATCGCGTCGTCGGTGAACGACAGCTTGACCCCCTCGGTGGCCATCAGGGCGATCTGTTGGGTGGTCAGGGCGTTCTGGGGCTGGGTCAGAATGCGCTTGAAGTCCTCCTTGCCCAGGTCGCTCAACTCGACGCGGATGGGGAACCGCCCTTGCAGCTCGGGCATGAGGTCGGACGGCTTGCTGGTGTGGAATGCCCCGGCGGCGATGAACAGGACGTGGTCGGTCCGCACGGGGCCGTGGCGGGTGATGACCGTCGAGCCCTCGACGATGGGCAGCAAGTCGCGCTGGACGCCCTGGCGGGACACGTCGGGGCCGTGCTGGCTGCCGCTGCTGGCGATCTTATCGATCTCGTCGACGAAGATGATGCCGTTGTTCTCGGTGCGGCGGATGGCCATCTCCTTTACCTTCTCGCGGTCGATGAGCTGGTCGCAAGCCTGCTGGAACAGCAGCTTGCGGGCATCGGGCAGGCGCAGGCGCCGCGTGCGGGCCTGCTGCGGCACCAGGCGTTCGAGGAAGTCCTGCATCTCGGGGCCGAGTTGATCGGCGCCGATGGTGGCCATCATGCCGACGGGCATGGAGCGCTCCTCGGCGGTGATCTCGACGTCGCGGTCCTCGAACTCGCCGGCCCGGAGCATCTGGCGGAACTTCTCGCGGGTGCGGTGGCGCTGCTGAGCGGCGTCGCTGGCGGCGTCGGCGTCGCCGCGGTCGGCGGCGGGGGGCAGCAGGGCGTCGAGCAGCTTCTCCTCGGTAAGCCGCTCGGCCTCGGCGCGGACGACCTCGGTCTGCTCCTCGCGGACCATGTGGATGGCCAGGTCCAAGAGGTCGCGGACCATGCTCTCGACGTCGCGGCCGTGGTAGCCCACCTCGGTGTACTTGCTGGCCTCGACCTTGATGAACGGGGCGTTGACCAGGCGGGCCAGCCGCCGGGCGATCTCGGTCTTGCCCACGCCGGTGGGGCCGACCATCATGATGTTCTTGGGGCCGACGTCGGTCCGCAGGACCTCGGGCAATTGCTGCCGGCGCCAGCGGTTGCGGACGGCCACGGCGACGGCCCGCTTGGCGGCGTCCTGGCCGATGATGTACTTGTCCAGCTCGGCGACGATACGCTTCGGCGTGAGTTCGTTCATGGCGTGCTGAGATTCTATGAGCGCGCCGCGGCCGGGGCAAATGGCAGCGTCCGTTTGACGAATCGATCCGGCCGGTGTAGGGATGAGGCAGCACGGGGTACACAGCGCGGGCTTCGCCCGAAGCCCAACGACGCGGGAACGCGGAGACGCGGGGAAGGGCAGCGGGGGCGCTGGCAATCTGCGCGGCATGAGAAGATTCTGCGGGATCGCTGTACAAGGAGACTTCGCGATGGACCATTCGAGCACGCGACGTTCGTTCTTGCAGGTGGTGGGTGCCGGGGCCGCCGCGTTGGGGCTGACCGGGCCGGCCCAGGCCGAGGAGAAACCGATCCAGGGTTTCGAGAAGGAGCCCGTGGATGAGGACGTCTCGAAGGGCTGGGAGCCGGTGTCCGACCGCAAGGTCCGGGTGGGCCTGGTCGGGTACGGCGTGTGTCGGTTCGGGACGGCGTTCGGCTTCCAGGACCACCCCAATGTCGAGGTGGTGGCGGTCAGCGACCTGGTTCCCGCTCAGTGCGCCGCGATGGCCAAGGTGGCCCGCTGCGAGAAGACGTCTCCGTCGCTCGAGGAACTGGTCAAGGACGACAAGATCGAGGCGGTGTTCGTGGCCACCGACGCCCCGCAGCACGCCCAGCACTGCATCGAGGTGCTCAAGCACGGCAAGCACGCGGCCTCGGCGGTGCCGGCGACGTTCGGTTCGATCGAGGACGCTCACAGGTTGTACGACACCGTCAAGACCACGGGTCTGAAGTACATGCTCTTCGAGACGTCGTACTTCCACGCCGATCTGTATGCGGCGCGGCAGATCTACAAAGCGGGCGGGCTCGGCAAGATCGTGTACGCGGAAGGTGAATACTATCACTACATGGCCGAGCCGATCGCGTCTTACAAGGGCTGGCGGGTGGGCCTGCCGCCGCAGTGGTACCCGACGCACTCGAACGCCTACTATGTCGGTGTGGGCGCCGGCAGCTTCACCGAGGTGTCGTGCATGGGCATCCCCAGCGTGGTCAAGCACCTGCAACCGGCCAATAACGTGTACAAGAACCCATTCGGCACGGAGGTCGCCCTGTTTCGCACGAGCGAAGGCGGCATGGCCCGGATGGCGGTCAGTTGGGACACACCCGGGGCCGGGGGTGAGATGGGCCGCATCCGCGGGCAGCGGGGAACGGTCTACGGCAAGTACGAGGGGCCCGAAAAAAAGAACCTGCCGGAGACCAAGCGTCCGCCGCTGCCGCCCAAAGTGGACCCCGGCGGTCATGGCGGCTCGCATGGCTACCTGATGGACGACTTCGTCACCGCGATCCTCCTGGACCGCAAGCCGCTGGTGGACATCGCCCAGGCCCTGAGCATGACGGTGGGCGGCATCGTGGCCCACCAGTCGGCCCTCAAGGACGGCGAGCTGATGAAGATCCCACAGTTTGGGCCGTTGGCCTGACGGCGCATTCCAGAGCCCGGAGCGCAAGCGACGGGTTGACTCGATACACGAGAGCGGAGCACGTAGCGGCCGGCGCCCTCGCCGGCCGTTTCCCGGATCGGTGTGCATCTTGCGCGCCCTGGAGGCGGGCAGGGATGCCCGCCCCCCAAGAGGCGGCGTCCGCACTCTCACAGCGTTTCGATCGTGATGCGGTCGTTGGTGAAGACGCAGATGTCGGCGGCGATGAGCAGCGACTCGCGCACGATCTGGTCGGCGGGCAGCGGGGAGTGCTTGAGCAGAGCCCGGGCGGCCGCGGCGGCGAACATCCCGCCGGAGCCGATGCCGATGATGCCGTCGGTGGGCTCGATGACGTTGCAGTCGCCGCTGACGATGAGCGAGGTCTCGGCGTCGACGACGGCGAGGAGGGATTCGAGCCGCCGCAGGATGCGGTCGGTCCGCCAGTCCTTGGCGAGCTGAGTGGCGGCCCGCTTGAGG
>JACQVT010000526.1 GCA_016209665.1 Planctomycetota bacterium
AGACCTGCCCGGGCGTGGACCGCGTGGTGCCGATCCTCGCTCCGTACAAGATCGCGAGCCGGCAGACACACCCGGAGCCGTCGGTGATCGACCTCGGCGGGCGGATGAAGGTCAAGGTGGGCGGCAAGAAGGTGTGCATGATGGCCGGCCCGTGCAGCGTCGAGAACCGCCCGATGCTGATGGAGGTCGCCCACGCGGTCAAGGAGGCGGGTGCGACCTGCCTGCGGGGCGGCGCGTTCAAGCCGCGCACCAACCCGTATGAGTTCCAGGGCCTCGGCGAACAGGCATTGGAAATGCTGGCCGAGGCCGGCGAGGCCACCGGACTGCCCGTCGTCACCGAGGTGATGAGTATCGACCAGGTCCCGGTCGTCGCGAAATACGCCGACGTCCTGCAGATCGGCACGCGGAACATGCACAACTTCAACCTGCTGATGGCCGTGGGCAAGGCGGCCAAGCCGGTCCTGCTCAAGCGCGGCTGGAGCGCGACGCTCAACGAGTTCCTCCTGGCGGCGGAGTACATCATCCAGAGCGGCAACCCCAACGTGATCCTGTGCGAGCGGGGCATCCGCACCCACGAGGACCACGTGCGGAACACGCTGCCGCTGGCCACGGTGCCGGCGGTCAAGCGCGAATCCCACCTGCCGATCATCGTGGACCCGGCCCACGGGACCGGGCACGCCTACATGGTGCCGTCGATGTGCAGGGCCGCCGTCGCCGCCGGGGCCGACGGTCTGATGGTCGAGGTGCATAACGATCCGCCGCACGCGATGACCGACGGCGCCCAGTCGTTGACCCTCGATGGCTTCGCCCAGATGATGAATGAGCTGCGGGCGGTGGCGGCAGCGGTCGGGCGGGAGATGTGAGCGAAGCCACCGGGGTTCGGGAATCGGGAATCGGCAATCGGCAATCGGAAGAACGGGGCTCGGGAGTCGGGTTCAGCCGGACGGCGCGGCATGGGTGAACCGGGGTACGATGTTCGTGCGGATACCCAGTTCGTCGCCCGGCGGGCACGACGGGTGCGCGTCGATGGTCATGCGATCCTGGCGTGGACGCGGGCGGTCGACCCGGCTGCGATTCGGCCGGTGGTCCGGCCGGCGGAGTTGACGTTCCGCGGATCGATCGAGGAACTCGTCCGGTGGACGCTGTTGCTGGATAGCCTGAACTTCTGTTTCTGGACCAGCGACGGGCAGCCTTGGGAGGTCGAGTACGCCGGCCGGACGTGGGGGCGCTATTATGCCCTGGTGGCCTCCCTGCATCGGGCGGTCCACCGCGATCCGAGCTGGCTCGATCCCGGGCGATGGACGAGGGCGAGGATCGAGGAGGTCGGCCGCCTGTTTGCCGGGCGCGGCTGCATCCCGATGCTGGCCCGACGGGTCGAAATCCTGAACGAAATCGGGCGGACGGTCGTACAACAGTTCGGCGGCAAGCCGGTACGGCTGGCCGAACAGGCGGGATTCGACGCGGTCCGAATCGCCTGCGGGTTGGCCGATGTCTTCGAGTCGTTCCGGGATGTGCACGCTTACGACGGCCGACGAATTGCCATCCTGAAACGGGCGCAGATATTCGCGGCGGACCTGGCGGTGGCCCTGGAGGCCACGGAGGGGCCGCGGGTGATCAATCTTGAGTCTCTGACCGCGTTCGCCGACTATCGCGTGCCGCAGATCCTGCGGCATCTGGGGATCCTGGCGCTGGACCCGGGGCTGGAACGAAGCATCGAAGCCGGCGAGTGGGTGCCGGCGTCGAGCGAGGCCGAGATCGAAATCCGCTGTTGCAGCATCTGGGCCGTCCAGCGCATGGTCGAGGCGCTGCGGATCGAACGAGAGGCACACAAACCCGCATGGATGCTGGATGAGTACCTATGGGAACAGTCACACCGGCCGGAGGTAACCGTACAACATCATCGCACGCTCACGTCGTTCTACTGACAGCACCTCGCCACGTCCATGTCGGACCGGCTTCCAGCCGGTCGCTTCTCGGGCTCTTTGGATGCACAGCGACCGTCGTGATGGCGGCTGTCGTGATGGCAGGGTGTGCCGCCAGCCCCAAAGCCCCGAAGCGCATCGAGACGCCGGCGGAAGCGCACGCCCGCACGGGTGAGCGCATCGCCGCCGACCCGGTGGCCTTCCTGCGCGAGGTGGACGAGCGGGTGTCCAGGCTCCGGCAGTACCGCCTGACGTTCTATCGGCAGGAGCGGACGGGCCTGCCGCCGCGGCTTGGGCCGATGGAGGAAATCCGGGCCGCCTTCCGCCAGGAGCCGTTCAGCGTCAAGTTCAACTGGGACAGCCCCGACATGCCGTATTACGAGTCGGTGTACGTCCAGGGTCGGGACGACAACCTGCTGGCCGTCCGCGAGCGAAAGGGCATCCTGCCGTTTGTGCCGCCGCAGGTAAGGAACATGGACGTCATGCTCCCGGTCAAGATCGGCAAGTCAAAGAATCCCATCACCGATTTCGGTCTGCGACGGATGATGGAACGGACGCTGCTGCCGTTCAATATCCCCGAGATTGCCCGCGTGATGACCATCCGGTACGAGGGGGTGGTTGGACTCGAGCCCATCTATCGGCCGGTGTTCTACCTCCGCGTCGACCGGCCCGCGGGCAAGGGGATGAACTACGCCCGGCAGGACCTGTATATCGACGCCGAGACCCTGCTGCCCGCCGGCACGGACCTGTATCTGCCCGGCGACATCCTCGACGTGCGTTACCGATACGCCCATGTCGACCCCAACGTCCAACTGACGGACGCCGATTTCCGACTCAGCCCGGCACCACCAGCCTCCCGGCCGGCCCGAGCCTCCGCGAAGTGACAGGAGAGGTGAGACCGAATCGTCCCAGCAGAGCCAGGGTAGTGGCCGTGAGAAGTGAGAGCGCCGAACGAGCTTCTGGGGGCGCACGGCGCAGGCCGCACGCCGCAAGCCGCGGGGTCAGGCCAATCCAAAATCCCAACTGGGTGCGCTCATTCCACAGGGTCTCTCTGAGAGGTTTCAGCCACTCATCCCATTGGCATCCTCCCTTCGCAGGTTTCTTGGCGCGATCCGCGTTCCGACCTTTAGGGCCGACCAGACCAGGGCCCGGCCGGGCTGCCACCTTCCGCGGGCAGACTGACAGGGCCTCAAACGTGACCCGATTCCGGGGCGCCATTGGAGAAGGCGGTAGAGCCGGGTGCCGCCGTA
>JACQVT010000501.1 GCA_016209665.1 Planctomycetota bacterium
GCGCGGTGCTGGTCAAAGACATCAACCCGGGCGCTGCGAGTTCCAATCCCGCAGACTTCGCCAACTTCGACGGCACTCTCGTCTTCACCGCCGATGACGGCACGCACGGCCGCGAGTTATGGCAGAGCGACGGGTTCGCCGACCCGAACTGGGTCGGCATGAGCTACAAGTGGGATCTGGCCGGCTACATCCAGAACGATAGCGGCAACCCACTTTTGGTGGCCGTGGCGGGTTCCAACGCGGCTCCCCTCTCGGTCTACTGGCTGCATGACTTCCCGAACGTGGGAGGCCACACCGGCATCTCCGAACCTGGTCACCAGGTTAACACCTATATCGAACTCACGGATGGGACCGACCGAGCACCCCTGACGGTCACGAACATGGACTGCGGAGACGGTAACGTCACTCGTCCCAGGGCCGCCCTGACCGACGGCAACGATCACAACGCCCTCGCCTTTGGAATGGTGGCGATACTGGACCAGAACCCCTGCGACACCGATCCGCGAGGGGGAGGCAGCCCCGGCGTGCCGTTCGGCCATGTGCCTGCCGTGTACGACGGCCATGACTGGATCCCGATGAGCCTGGCCAACTTCCCGGCGGGCGTTCCGACCGCCCCCCCCACGGCCACGGTCCTGGGAATCGACCCGCCTCCGTGGAGCGGCTATATGGGCACCGGTCTTCCGCCGAACCTCGAGCCTGCCACCACCGATCCGGAGTCGACCAAGCGATTCACATACGCCCGGATCGACGTCTGGACCGACTACATGACCGTGGTTTGGGGCGTCAAGCAGTACGATAGCATCTGGGTGGCGACGCTGCCGCGGAAGTACAAGGGCGGCTTCAAGGCCCTCTATGCGGGAAACAGCGCCTGCGTGCAGCCGGCCTACCTGTTCTACTTCGACACCGTGCTGCTTAACGGCGGGCGGTTCTCCGACACCACCGAGCCGTACGGGGCCTGCTGTGCGCCGGGCGGATGCACCGAGGTCACCTCGGCGGACGAGTGCTCGGAAGGCACCTTCACGCCGTGGACCCGCTGCGACAGTCCGGGGTACCTGTGCTGCCCGATCCCCTGGGCGGACACCGACAACGACGGCGACGTGGATTCCGATGACTTTGCGAAACTGCAGCGTTGCTACACCGGCGATCAGACCGGCGTGGCCTCGGACTGCAAGTGCCTCGACCACAACAAGGACAACAAGATCGACACGACCGACGTGGGACTCTTCGCGGGCTGTGCCACGGGGCCGGGGATCGTCCCCGACCCGGTGCCGCCTGAATGTGGGCCGTGAGATGCCGGTCAGCCGGCGGCCCTCGCACTAGAATGGAGTGACAGGAGGTTCCTATGACGCCGAACACTTCGCCGCGGATGAAACGAAGCCCCGGGACCACCTCCGCCCGCCGGGCGTTCACCCTGATCGAGATCCTCGTCGTCGTGGCCATCATCGCCGTGCTGGTGGCGATCCTCATCCCGTCGCTCGCGGCGGCCCGGGAGCAGGCCAGACGGACCCTCTGCATGTCGAACCTGCACCAGCAGCAGGTGGCCATGCGCTCGTACAGCCAGGATTACAGGACCTACCTGCCGTACCGGGGTTGGTTCTCGTACAGCATCTCCGAGACCCCCCACGAGGCTTACGGCACGGGAGGAAGCGATAGGAAGGACCTCGTGAATCTCGCCCTGCTGATGGGCAAGCATCTCGGGTCAAAGGATAAGACCACGAGGGACGTTCGCTTTCTGAAGAGCAACGACTGGGACGTATTGTACTGCCCCACCACGAGAGAGGATTTTCAGAACAACAAGGATGGCGGGCTTCCCACCCTGTGGAAGCCGATTCCCAATTGGACATGGGGAGGGTACAACTACGCCCTGGCAATGGGTTCCCGCAGTGGCTCCCCGAAGCTGGGCATGGACGTCTATCCCCGAAGCGTCTTCTCCATCGACAAGGATGGTAAGACGGTAGACGGCCTGCTCGACGGTCGTGGATGGTGTAGGCTCCTCGCGTCAAAGTACTTCAACAAGGAATTCAAGGCCGTGACGGACGACGAGCGACACGACCCCCGGATTCTCAGCCTGGTGCCCCGGGGCATGGCTCCGCTGGTGATCGACTTCATCATCGGCGGGGCCCCGCGGCCGCACAAGGAAGGGATCAGCGCGGGGTACAGCGACGGCCACGCCCGCTTCCTGAACTTGACCAACAAGCAGATGTCGGGGCTGGGCAGTGCGTCCGAGGCCTCCTTCGAGCTATGGTACTACGCCATGCATCATCCGTAGGCGGAGGTGTCGCAGGAGCGGACAGGGAGCGAGGAGCGAGCGGAAATACCGGTTGAGGGGCCCCTCCCAGTGCTTCGACGGCTGGCCGGAAGCCGGCTCTCGCACGGGTTTTGGGACGGACTCCAAGTCGCTATCGGACTGACAGGAGGGCAGGTCTTTAGGGTGTGCCGTAACATAAGCCCAGGGCCTCGTCGGAGAGTTACCGGTCGACTGATTCGCCGGATTTTTATCGACTAAAGCGTTGACTCCGGCCGGTAGGCGTGCTAAAAAAAGAGGTGGGCAAGTCGTTTCGTCTCGTCCGGTTGGCCTGGCAACTCCTCAACCTTGGCCGACCGTCTGAAGGAGGGTGGTGAATCATCCGCGATGACAACAAACGCTGACGGGCGGTCTTGATCGCGTCATGCGAGCAGGACTTCGATCGTCGCCGTTGTGTATGCTGCGTCGTTGCGTCGAGGGATAGGTTGCGGCTATCGCCGATGGGCTGACGCGATGGCCGAGAGAACAAGGGAAGGGCAGTCGGGCAGCCCAGGGCAAAGCCCGGAGGAGGATAAGCGATGAAAACAGTGACGGGATGGAGGGCCCATGTAGCGGTCCTCGCGGTAACCGTTGGAGCGACGGCCGCGTTCGGCGTGCCGGTGCTCCATTCCATTGGCGTGCTGGACCCGGCGGACCCCGCCAGTGCCATCTACGCGATCTCGCCGGATGGCACGTGGGCCGTGGGCTACAGCAACGGGCCGAACAGTACGGCCTCGGCCAACATCCAGCGGGCCATCGTCTGGTCGACGGGGACGGGCTTGGTCCAGTTGCCCCAGGCGACCGATTTCGCTGGCGCGCCGGTCGACACCAATGGTGCGGCCACCGGCGTGGTTGTGCGCCCCGTCGCCGGCACGATTGGCATTGGTGGCGGCTTCATGAACACCAGCAACCAAATGCAGATGTATTACTACGGAGCGCCGCTGGCCACGCCGGGGAGTGGGACTTGGCTCTCGGCCCCCGTGACCCGGACCGTCGGCCCGTACAACACGGCCGCCGTCAGAACCACCACGATCGGCACGACGGAGCAGTGGTTCGTAGGCGGTGATCGCCCGGGCACCATCAGAGACTACGTGCAAGGAGTCGATGGCGGCCCGTCGCTCGACCACCGAAACTCGCCTTACGATGTTGGCAGTAACTCCATCTCCGGAACCGCCAACACGGCCGGGTGGGACGTTGGCAACCCGAGCAGCGCTCGCCGGGCCATATGGATGAACAGCAACAATGGAACGGTACAGACGGTCATTCCGGGCGGCAGCGGCGTCCTCAGCGAGGCCTTCGGCATCAACGGTCTGAACAACATTCTGTCCGGCTACGACGCCACCGACGCCAGCAACAGCCAGGCGTTCATCTGGAAGGTGGGCGATGCGGCCATGACGCTGCTCGCCAACCCGACGTATGACGCCCAGGCCACCGCCATTGACGTCAACCTCATCGGCGGCGACTGGATCGCGGCGGGTTACGCAGCGGGCGGCGGTGCGGAACAAGCGGTCGTCTGGGACACCGCGCACGTGTGGGGCGACGCCGGCCAGCCCAAGTACCTTGCGGCCATGCTGGCCGCTCGGGGCGTGGATATGAGCGACTGGGCCGCCCTCAACCGCGTCACGACCATGTCCGACGATGGCACGACTCTCGCCGGGTATGGCAAGTGGGCGGCTGACGGCTCGACACGGGGCTTCGTCGTCGTGGTTCCCGAGCCGTCGATGATGTTGCTCCTGGTTCTCGGCGGCGTGCCGCTGCTTCGTCGCCGACGGTAGCCAGGCCGGTCTTCAGCAGAACGATTCGACCACTTAAAAGCCCCGGCCAGGCCTGGCCGGGGCTTTTCTTTATTCCAGGAGAGTCAATCGGACGGAACTGCGGTTGCTCCCGCCGTCACTCGGCGTTGGCTTCGCCGCCACCGGATGGCTCGGCGGGCTGATCGCTGTCGCTCGGGGCGGCCGGTTCCTCCGGAGCCGATGCGGCAGCGGGTCCTCGGCCGACCTTCTTGATGGCCTTGGCCGCGGCGGCGTAGCGCCGCTCGGTGCGGCGCTGCCGGGCGGTCTTTTCCGGCCGGGTCACCGTGCCGGGCGACTCCTCCTGCCCGACGAGCTGCAGGATCGCCATCTCGGCGTTGTCCACGCGGCCGGTGGTGCCGAGGTGGATCACACGGGTATAGCCGCCCGGGCGATCCTCGAACTCGCCCGCCACGTTGTTGATCAGGTGGTTGACGATGGAAATGGCGGTGAACTTCTGCCCGCCCCGGGCCTGGCCCAGCCGATGTCGCCGGCCGCTTCGCGACCGCAGCACGCGCCGACGGGCGGCGTCGGACATCATCTCGTATTCGTCCTGCGATTCCTTGGGAATCATCGCCCGATCACCCATGATCGCGATCAGCCGCTGGCGGGCGGCCAGGCTGCCCTCGCGGGCCTTGCGGGCCAGCGTGATCAGCCGCTCGACGAACGGGCGAAGGTCCTTGGCCTTGGGCAGGGTCGTGCGGATCTGCCCGTGCTCGAACAGGCTCTGGGCCATGTTGCGGCGGAGCGCCAGCCGGTGCTCCTTGGTCCGGTTCAGCTTACGTCGCGCGATCAGATGCCTCATGTCAACGCTCCACTACCTCAATTCGCCCCGGCCGGCATCGCCGGGTTGTTGCCCCCTGCCGGCGCGTCCAGGTCCGCCTCCTCGCCACCGGCGGGCGAGGCCCCCGGCTGCGCCGACCGGACCACCGCCCCACCCTCCGAGAAGCTCATCCCCAGGGTCAGGCTCAGGTCCGCCAGCTTTCGCTTGACCTCCCGCAGCGAGGTGCGGCCGAAGCTGCGGACCTTCAGCAGGTCCGCCTCGGTCATCCGCACCAGTTCGCCGACCGTCGTCACCTTGGCCGAGTCCAGACAGTTGCTGGCCCGCACCGACAGGTCGAGCTGCGAGATGGGCATGCTCAACCGGGCCTGCATCTCCTGATCCACCGTCGCCTCGCCGACCTCCGTCGTGGCCGCCTCGCTGCTGACGGTCTCCTCGCCCAGCTCGCGGTACTGCACGAACGGGTTGAGGTGCTTGCGCAGAATCTTGGCCGCCTCGACCAGGGCGTCCTCGGGCCGCACCGTGCCCTTGGTCCAGATCTCGATGATCAACCGGTCGTAGTTCGTCCGCTGGCCGACGCGGGTCTCCTCCGTCTTGTAGCGCACGCGGGTCACGGGCGAGAAGACCGAGTCGACCGCGATGATCCCCAACTCGTCCGTGGGGCTCTGGTTTTCCTCGGCGGTGCGATAACCGCGCCCGGGGGAGACCCAGAACTCGATCGACAGCTCGACGGGGGTGGTCAGCGTGGCGAGAAGCTGCCCCTGGTTGATAATCGTGATCGACGGATCGGGAACGATATCGCGGGCATAGACCTCGCCCGGCCCCTGGCGGACCAGTCGCATCGTCCTTTCGCCGTCGCCCTCCAGCTTGAGCACCAGACTCTTGATGTTCAGGATGATGTCGGCGACGTCCTCCTGAACGCCGGGCAGGCTCATGAACTCGTGGCTGGCGCCGGCGATCCGCACCTTCGTGACGGCGGCGCCTTCCAGACTCGAAAGCAGTATGCGACGCAGGCTGTTGCCGACGGTCGTGCCGAAACCGCGTTCGAACGGCTCGATCGCAAGCCGGGCGTACGTATCGGTGCTGATCGATTCGTCACGAATCACCTGGGTCGGCAACTCAAGGCCACGCCACCTCACTCGCATCGGGATTCCTCCACTTACGCCGTCGGAATCGGACGTCGGTCCCTTGCCCGGCCACGATCGCCCCGGCCGGACCCCTCGGCCGAGGGGCCGCCGGGCCGGGTGGGCCCGGGCCACTGTCCTGTTCGATCGTCCACTCCGGCGTTCCGTCGATTTTGCCGGCAGCCGGTCACGGCCGGGCTGCCACGTTCCTTGTCTCGTTCGAGCCTGTCCCAAAACCCGTGTGGGACCGGCTTCCAGCCGGTCCGATTTCGCAGTTTTGGGATGGGCTCGTCGTCGGGGCCCATCAGACCCGGCGTTTCTTCGCCGGCCGGCAGCCGTTGTGCGGGAGCGGCGTCACGTCCTCGATGGACTGAATCCGCAGCCCCGCCGCCTGGAGCGACGTGATCGCCGACTCCCGGCCCGAACCGGGGCCCTTGACGCGTACCTCGATCTCCTTGACACCGAACTTCTTGGCCGCCACCGCGGCTTTCTCGGCCGCCCGGCCCGCCGCGAACGGCGTGCTCTTCCGCGTGCCCTTGAACCCGACCGTGCCCGCCGAGGCCCAGGCGAGCGTCTCGCCCGCCGTGTCGGTGATCGTAATCATCGTGTTGTTGAACGTCGCCTTGATGTGCGCGACGGCGCGCGTCACGCTGCGACGGACCTTCTTTTTCGCGCTCTTAGCCACGATGCATCTCCTTCACGCCCTCCTTGCC
>JACQVT010000488.1 GCA_016209665.1 Planctomycetota bacterium
CCGTCGTCGCCGTCGATGTACATGTACTGCACGTCCACCCACGGCGAGCACGCGCACTCGAAGTTGTACCTCGCGCCGATGTACCACGCGAAGGCCTCCTGCTCGACATCGCCGTCGGTGCTGTCGGCGATTCCGCCCGGTGTGGAGTCGATTGCGCCGGCGTCTCCGTAGTCGCCCCACTGGTAGTAAAACTCGCCGTAGAGCTCCAGGTTGTCCCACCAGTAGTCCACGCCCGGGCCAATCGTGTAGACCATGTTGTGATTCGAGTCGTTCGACGTGATGTCGAAGAGGAACTGCACCGCCGACGGGGAGTCGGGGATGTTGTACCTCCCCATGATCCCGTAGAACCACTCGTCGTAGTGGTTGAAGCCCGTTTCCAGGATGTTGAGCGTCCACACGTCGAAGTGGAGGTGGTCGTCGTAGCTGTAGGTGAACCTGAGGCCGCCGGCCTCCTCCTCGCTCCGATAGACGCCGAGGGAGTCCGCGCCGACGATCGGCCGGTAGGCGTACCGGCTGCCGTCGACGCTGTAGGACTCGGTGATCGGGGTGATGAAGGCCTTCTCGGTCCCGTCGGGACGGAAGCCGATCAGGAACGGCTGGCCGTTCCCGCGGAGGTCCACGACGAAGTCCTGGATCCCGAAGCGGAAGGCGAAGCGGTCGAACAGGAAGTCATCGACCTGGATGTAGGCCTGTTGCAGGTCAATCCCGATGTTGCCGTTCTCGCCGTAGTGGCCGCCGAAGACGTCCGCGTTCGCCTGGGCGCCATATCCCGCGCCTGTGACGAGATCGAAGTTTGTACCTGAGGCGGGCGCTTCGCTCTCGGTGCTGAGGACGCTGTTCAGGCGCTCGTTGTTCAGCTCAATGACGGCGCTGACGTGCTCCGACATATAGGCGTCGAAGCGCAGCCAGACGCGGGGCGAGAAGAACGAGTCGCTGTCGGACTGGTCGTCCCCGTCCCGGCCCCGGGCGCCCTCGCGCTGGAGGACGGCGACGAGGTTGTCGTCGCGCCAGACGCTGTCGATGTCGATGCCCCCGCTGATGGTGACGTGCAGGGCATGGCCCTTGACGTCGGTCGTCGTGACCACACCCGTATTCGACGCGGGGCCTTCCGCGAACGCGGGGGCGACCAGCAGGGCGGTCGCCAGGCCCAGGAACAGTGCGTTCCTCATCACTACCCTCCTTATCCCAAGAACCCTTTCGGGCCTTGCGCCCAGCATGGGGATCCACTCCCCCCGAGGGCAACACCCTTCCCACTTCCCACCCGTGGGAAGGCGGGTATCCTAGCGGGCCGGACCGGATCGTCAAGCAAAAAATCCTGTCCGACACCGGGTTGCGTCCGGGCTGGGATTAAGGAGTGATGAAGAAAAAGGAGGAAGTCTACCCGCTCGCTCCGGTCCCGTGAGGGAGGGTGCGGGCCCCATTAAAGTGAACAAGGCCGCCGGTCCTTCCGGACCGGCGGCCTTGCGAGCTTGCGAGGGGGCCTAGAAGCGGAGCTGGGCGTCCACGACGACCATCCACATGTCTCCCGACGTGGCGTCCTCGTCCTCGTCGGCGCCGAACCCGCCCGTGTCGTCCCAGAACGTGCCGGTGAAGAGCACGCCGCCCGCCACGCCGAAGCGCAGCGAGTCGCTGTAGGCCCAGTCGAGGTGGACGTCCACCTCCTGCCCGAGCTTGTGGTCGAGGCCCCGGTCGGCCTCGGTGTCGACCAGCTCGACGCGGTCCGGCGGATCGACCAGACGGCTGTAGGCGTAGACGATGCGGAAGCGGAGGTCGTCTTCGGTGCACAGGGTGTGCGTCGCGCCGAGCTCGGCCTGGATCTTCCAGTAGTTCGAATCGACGTCGAGGCCGTACAGGTTGTCCTCCAGAATCATCAGGCTGTCGTTGTCCTCATACGACACGAAGTCCTGGTTCTGGTCGCCGTCGCTGTCGTGGTCGCCATTGTCGCCGTCGACCCACTGGGCGAGGGCCTCGATGTACGGGTGCATCTGGACGTCGAAGTTGTACCGCGCGCCGATGTAGCCCGCCCAGGACTCCTGGTCGATCTGGCCGTCCACGCCCACGGCCGCCGGGCTGGTGAACACGGCGCCCTCGTCGCCGTAGTCGCCCCACTGATAGATGAACTCGCCGAAGAGCTCGGCGCGGTCCACCCAGTAGTCCAAGCCCGCGCCGATGTTGTACATGCGGTTGTGGTCGCCGTCGTTGGAGATCACGCTGAAGAAGCCCTGCAGCATGCTCGGGGAGTCGGGCATGTTGTAGAGGACGCGAGCGCCGTAGGTGTACTCGTCCGCGTGGGCCCAACCCGTCTCGACGAGGGTCAGGGTGAAGAGCTCGACCTTGAGGTGCTCGTCGGCGGTGTACCAGAACTCCAGGCCGCCCGCCTCGGCGCTGTCGCGGTAGAGGCCGATCCCGCCGGCGCCCACGATGTTCGAGTAGGCCCACTGGCTGCCGAAGACGCCGAAGCTCTCGGTGACGGGGCCGATGGAGGCGTACTCGGCGCCGTCGGTGCGCAGGCCCATGAAGAAGGGGTTTCCGTTCCCGCGCAGGTCCCACACCTCGTCGAAGA
>JACQVT010000504.1 GCA_016209665.1 Planctomycetota bacterium
ACGTAGATCATCCACGACACGCCGAAGCGGTCCGCGACCATGCCGAAGCGCGAAGCGAAGAACGTCTTGGTGAGCGGCATCTGCACTTGCCCACCGTCGGCCATGGCAGCGAACAGCCGCTCGGCCTCGGCTTCGTCCGTCACCGTGAGCGACAGGGAAAAACCCTGGAAGCTCGGCCGCCCTTCGCATCGGCCGTCGGAAGCCAATACCGTGCTGTCGCCGATGCGGAGGCTCGCGTGCATCACCTTGTTCGGGTCGCCGGGCGAGCACGCAGCGGGCTCGGGGCTGTCCTTGAATCGCATCAGCATCGTGACCTCCGCGCCAAGCCCGGTGCGGTAGAACTCGATCGCTTCCTCACAGCGGCCGTCGAAAAACAGGTAGGGTTGAATTTGCATGGCATCTCCTTCTCTGAGGTTAGGGGGCTCACGACCGCAAACAAGTCCGACCGTCGCCGATTAATTCTCTGGCAGCCCGGCGATCTCCATGACCGGTCGGACTTCGACGGTGCCCTTGCGAGCCGCGGGGATCCGCGCGGCGATGGCGATCGCCTCATCGAGATCCCAGGCGTCGATCAGGAAGTAACCGCCAAGCTGCTCGCGTGTTTCCGCGAACGGACCGTCGGTCACCAGCGGTTTGCCGTCTCGTACGCGGACACTGGTCGCCGTTGATACAGGATGCAGCGGGGCGGCGGCCAGGTACTGCCCGCGGGAGTGGAGTTCGTGCGTAAGCCGGGTGGACTCCTCGTAGCAGTGCTCTCGCTCGGCATCCGTCCAGGCATTCTCGTCACTGTAGATCAGCAGCATGTATTTCATGCCCGCACCTCCCGTGGTAAGTCGAACGGCGGCTGCCTGAATCGACACGCCGGCGAAAAAATGTTTAACATAGGGTATGCCTGCAGACATCCACGCGACCATCGACGCGCTCTATCGTTCCGACTGGGGCAGCATCGTGGCCAGCTTGATCCGCCTGGTCGGCGATTTCGATCTGGCCGAGGAGGCGGCGCAGGAGGCCTTCGCAGCCGCGGCGGATCAGTGGCGGACCGCCGACATCCCGGACTCCCCTCGGGCCTGGATCATCCGGACCGCCCGAAACAAAGCCATTGACCGTATTCGACACCGCGCTCGGTTCGGGCACACACTGGAGTCAGACGTAGCGTCCGGCCTGATTTCGGTTGCCGAGGAGCCGACCGATGATGCGAGCGAGATTCCGGACGATCGCCTGCGGCTCATCTTCACCTGCTGTCATCCCGCTCTGGCCCTTGAGGCCCAGGTCGCTCTGACCCTCCGAACGTTGGGGGGTCTTCAGACGGACGAGATCGCGCGGGCGTTCCTGGTGTCCGACGCCACGATGGCCCAGCGGCTCGTGCGGGCCAAGCGGAAGATCCGCGACGCCGGGATTCCGTATTCCGTGCCCGATGCCCACGATATGCCCGCACGGCTCGAGGCCGTGCTGACGGTGATCTATCTCATCTTCAACGAGGGCTATGCGGCCACCCGGGGCGAGGCGCTCGTGCGGGGCGATCTGTGCGCCGAGGCCATCCGCCTGGGCCGCCTCGTTCGGACGTTGATGGCCCCACGGCCGCCGGTGGAGGCGACCGGTCTTCTCGCCCTGATGCTGCTTCACGATGCGCGGCGCGAGGCCCGTCTGGATGAGGCCGGCGATCTCGTCCTTCTGGAGGAACAGGATCGTGCCCGCTGGGACCAGGAGCAGATCGCCGAGGCCCTGCCGCTGGTCGACGAGGCGTTTCGTGGCGGGCCGGGTCCGTTCGCCGTGCAGGCGGCGATCGCGGCCCAGCACTGTCGGGCGGTGCGGGCGGACGATACGGACTGGCCGGCGATCCTGCGGCTCTACGATCTTCTCGAGCGCGTGCAGCCCTCCCCCGTCGTGTCGCTGAACCGGGCGGTGGCGATCGCCATGGTGGACGGGCCTCAGGCGGGGCTTGCGGTCATCGAGGCCCTCGCCGCCGGCCGCGATCTGGATGGCTATCACCTGCTCCATGCCGCCCGTGCCGACCTGCTCCGCCGCACGGGCTCCACCGCACAAGCGGCGAAGAGCTATGCCCGAGCGCTGGAGCTGGTCACCAACGCCCGCGAGCGAAGGTTTCTCGAGCGGCGGCTCCGCGAAGTTCAGCCGTCCCAAGCGTGACCGCGCCAGCCCGGCGGACGCCATGTCGTTCGGGCAACTCGAATGAGGTGCGAAAGCCAAAGACTGCCATGTGAGAACTGAGTTAGAGCGTTAAGCGCGTACCCTCTACCTTCCCGTCGGACGACGGTTTTTCCGCGGATCAAGTCAGGTCAACCATCGAGGCCGTTGGAGCCACCTCTCTCGTCACGGATGGTCACGTCTCGCCATACTGGTACCTCAGGGGAGTGACCCCACACTGCCGTATCAGGCGTTGGTGACCCGAGAGAGCGTCAGGCTTTTGCGAGGCTTCGCGCCTTGGGGACATTGAGACGTTCTCGGCTCCGTCGGCCTTTCTGGTCAGGTGGGGCCCTGGTCCCCTGACTCGCCGGATTGTACCACACTCAGGCTCGCCAGTACGAGCGGCAGAATCTCGCCGATCGGCTGGGGGCCCCGACGCCGGTGTTCTTGAATGGCCTCCAATTCCTTTCTCAATGGAACGGCCTCGGCCGCGTATTCGGCCCTGGGTATCTGGGGCAGCGCTGCCTGCAGATCGGTAAGCACCTGCGGGGCCGGCGTTCCGTGCTCCTTGTGGAACGTCATGAGTTTGTCGAGGATGTAGCTGCGGTCGCGGCAACAGGGATGATGGAACACCTGTCCGCCTGCCACCATCTGGAAGGCAATACGGCAGAACCGCAGCCCCACCCTCACCCGCGTATGCCGGGGATCTTTGCCCGCCTGCTGCCAGCGTGCGGCCAGCAGGCTGAAGTGGTGGTTGCACACGATCAGGTTGTCGGCGATCTGCAAGATGGCATACCGCAGCGACCGGTTGGCGCAGCGGACGAGCGATCCCTTCAGATCCACGGCGTCGCTCTGGTAACGCGAAGGATACAACCCCGCCCGCCCGGTGATGCAACGGGCGTTGGCGTAGTTGCCGATCGGTCCCATTTCGCCGGCGAACTCGGCCGCCGAGACCACGTTGACCCCCGGGATCGACATCAAGAGCACGTACGGCGTGCGCACCAGCTTGGCTGCGATCTCCCGCTCCAAACCCCGTATTTGCTGCTCTTTTTGTTCACGGTCACCGTTCAGCGCTTCGGCAATGCGCCGGTGACCTTCGGCCGCCACGTCGCGAGGCGCGGCATTCTGAGCCCACTCCACCACCCGCTCAACCGTCCGCTCCTGGTACCGAATCCCATCCCTGCGTAGCTGTACGCTCATCTTGATCAGACCGGCGCGACGCATGGCCTCCGCCGATCCGAACTGCCAGACCAGATGCAGGGCGGCCGGGTGTTCCCAGAGCTTGGGGAAACAGGCGGCATAACCGGGCATCGCCGCATCCAAGTGCTCTTTGATCTGGCAACACAGGATCGAAGTCTTACGGACCAGGTCACGCCGATGACGGGTCAGCAATTGCAGTTCCCGCCAGGACTCATCGAGGGAAGCCTCGATCAAGGCGAAGCCATTCACGGCCGCCAGGTGAATGGCCGCCAGATCGACATCATCCGTCTTAACCCCGGGACTCGCGGGAAGGCGAAATTGTTTGGTGGCGAAGGGATGAACCGTGCGGACCTCGAAGGCCCCGGCGGCGAATGCACGCTGGACCGGATGGTGATAACGCCCAGTACGTTCCACCGCCACCAGCAGATCCTCGATCCCATGCCGGTGGATCGCTTCCTTCACTTGGCGGACCGCCGCTTCGAACTCCACCCGGTTGTGAGCCACCACGGTCGGCGGCACGAACACATTCCCGTAAAAGTCCGCCAGCATCCACTTGGAACGTGCCTTGGCACAGTCCACGCTGACGATGCCGAAATGCTCAGGACCGACCTTCGCCACCCGAGGGTGAATCACCCCCCGCGGCTTGCCGAGAACCTCCGGCCCTCGTGAGCGACGCCGTCTGCCTGAAGACTTCCTCGCCATAGCCTGCCTCCTGAAAGGAGAACTGGATTGCCCCAGTTCTCAATCGAGGCAGTCATGGTCATGTCGTTAAAGATCTTTCTTCTATCTAAAACCCACATACCAGGGGACATTCTGGTTTTTGAAAAAGCACAATGTCCCTTTTCGGCGGTTGTCGCCTTTGCGGCGGTGCCAGAATGGGTTGGCAGAGGCGCGGTCACGCTTCTTTGCCGGCGGGTTCGAGCATGAGGGGATCGGGGATGCCGGCGCGGAGGAAGCCGGCGGCCCGGGTGGCGCAGGCGAGACACTTGGCGCAGGGCTCGTCGGCGTTGCGGTAGCAGCTCCAGGTCTTCTCGAACGGCACCTTGAGCCGCCGGCCCAGCAGCACCACCTCGCGGCGGTTCAGTTCGGCGAACGGGGCCTCGACCAGCAGCTCTCGTCGCGGCGACTTGCCGTATTCGAGCATCAGGTTGAAGGTCTGCACGAACTCGCGGCGGTAGTCCGGGTACAACTGCGAGATGGCCGGCCCCGGCACATGGTGGTCCTCGCTGGTGCCGATGATGATTCGCTTGGCCCCGAGACTGCCCGCCCAGGCCGCAGCCGCGCCCAGCATGACCGGCACCAGCCCCAGCACGAACGTCGACGGCGTCTCGCTGCCCAGCGCCGAAACGTCCTCCATAGGCAGCCGTCGGCTGCCTCGCGAGTTGCCCCCGCACGACGCCAGCCAGGCCATGTCGACCACCAGCTTGCGCTCGATCCGCAACTGCCCCGCGAGCTGCTCGAAGCAGGCCTTCTCGCGCTCGGCGGCCCGGTGCCCCCAGGCCACGTGCAGCAGGTGGACCTCATACTGCTCGCGCGAGACCGCCGCCGCCACCGCGCTGTTCACTCCGCCGCTGACCAGGACGATTGCCTTGTCCATCGTTGTGCCCGCCGAAACGCGGCCCTTGGGTCGGTCGATCCGCTGCGATGCGCGGGGCAGCCGGTTGGCCGTCCAGCGCCCCGCGGCTCGGCGGCCGCCGTGCCTGGCCGCATCGGGTTTATCGACTACTGCTTCGGGCAAACTCAGCACAATCTTGGCAGTGTGGCCGGGGTTGAATAACATCGTCGCTCATGCCGCCCCGTTCTCAGGTCCACTGCCTGCGAATCTATCCCCTGGCTATCCCGCTCCGCCGTCCGTTCGAGCACGCCGCCCACACCCGCCAGGCCGCCGACCCCGTCGTCGTCGAGGCCGAACTCGCCGACGGCACCCTGGGCTATGGCGAAACCCTCGCCCGCCCCTACGTCACCGGCGAGACCCCCGAGGGCGTCGTGCGGACCCTCCGCACGCTCTTCGTGGACAGACTGATCGACCTGCGGCCGGCGAGTTTTCCCGAGGCCCTCGAGCAGATCGACCCCCTGCCCGACAAGGACGACGCCGGCACCGTGATCGCCGCCGCCCGGGCCGCCGTCGAGCTGGCCCTGCTGGACGCCTACAGCCGGCACTTTCTCCGCCCCATCAGCGAGGCGACCGGTTGGCTCGGTCTGCCCGGCCTCGGCCCGCCCGGCAGCACCGCCCGCGTCAGGTACAGCGGCATCCTGTCCGGGCAGCGGCCGGCCGGGCTCAAGCGTCAGGTCCGCATGATGCGCTGGTACGGCCTGCGCGACTTCAAGCTCAAGGTCGGCTACGACAACGACGCCCCGCGGGTCGAGGCCGTGCGGCGGGCCCTCGGCCGATCGCTCGGCCGGACCACGACTCTGCGCCTCGACGCCAACGGTGCCTGGACGCTCGATCAGGCCATCGCCCGCCTGTCCGCGCTGCCGCTCGACGACATCGTCTGCGTCGAACAGCCGCTGGACCGATCGAGTGACGAATACATGGCTCAGTTGAGGCGGACCGTTCCCGTCGTTCTCATGGCCGACGAGTCGCTGGTCACGATGGACGACGCCCACCGCCTCGCCGGACTGGGAGCGGCCGACTGGCTCAACATCCGCCTCAGCAAGAACGGCGGCTTGCTGCCCGCCCTGCGGCTGGTCCACTTCGCCCGCCAGAACAACCTTCGCTGCCAACTTGGCTGCATGGTGGGCGAGACGAGCATCCTGTCGGCCGCCGGCCGCCGGTTCCTCGAGAACGCCCCCGACATCCGCTTCGCCGAGGGCAGCTACGGCCGCTTCCTCGCCACCGGCGACGTGGTCGACCGCCCCGTGCAGTTCGGTTGCGGCGGACGCCCCAAACCACTGCCCGGTCTCGGCTGGGGCCTCGACGTCCGCCTGCAGCTTCTCAATCAACACACCCCCGCCGGCTGCACCGAAGTGCGACTGTGATTGGAACTCCATTGGAGGCCCGGGGGTGCGTGACAGAATCGGGGGGTATTTCATAGCCCCGAGGGCAAGCGAGTGGGTCGTGTCTACCCGTCGCTGGCGCTTTGGGCTCTGAAAAGCCCACGTCGGTGTCGGCGCCCAGACTGTCACGCACCCGAGGCCCGGCCGCCCCGCGTCGATCACTTGAGGTCCAGGCTCTCATCGTCCGGCTTGCCGTTGGCGGCGAGCACCTTGCGGAGGAGCATCTCGTAGAAGTGGCGGGCGACGACCTGCTCGGCCTTGATGACCTCGTTGGCGCCGTACTGGGAGGCCTGAATGCCGGCGGAGACGTGGGTCGTGCGGGCGACGATGTAGATGTCGGGCCGGATCTGCCGGGCGATTTGGGTGGCCCGCAGGACGGCGGCCTCGTCAGGGGCGGTGAGCACGAGGATCGAGGCGCCCTCGATGTCGGCCCGGCGGAGCGTCTGCTCGTCGCCGATGTCGCCCTGGATCATGTGACGGCCGAGCTTGCCCTGGGTCTCGACGGTCTGGGGGTTCTCCTCGACGACCACGTACTCGATGCCGTGACGATCGAAGATGTCGGCGACCCAACGGCCGGCCAGTCCGAACCCGGCGATGATCACCTTGCCGAAGCGCCGGGCGGCATCCTCGGGGGTCAGGTTGGCGACGCGGACGCAGACCGCCGTGCCGTTGGCCCAGTTGGTTCGGGCGGCCAGACGGATGACGCCGTCCTCGTAGTACCCGAGGTACTCGACGGGTTCAGGAGACGCTGCGTCCCGTTCATCCGACATGTGAGAGTTTCCAGTCGGCCACTAGCGGCGGGCCTGTTTACGTTGCCCCGACGGTCGGCGGGCGTCACGTTCGGTCAAATCGACCATCTTGCCCTTGATCATGACGTACACCGGTGTACCGGTTTGCCGGCCCAGTTCGCGGGCCCGTCGGGCCGCTCGTTTCAACGCCGCGAAGGAGCCGATGATATCCAGGTCCGTGGACTCGCGGCCCTTCACCTTCATGGGTTGTCTCCCTCATCAAGCAGCCGTGGCACGGGGCCGGAGTTGTCGTAGACCGCCCAGCTTTCAACCAGCCCCCGATACACCTGCTCGAAGTTGCGTAACCCAGCCTCGAATCGGCGTCGAACCGCTTCCGCCGGCACCGAGTGGCCGCCCTGGGCCACCCGCGACTGCACTCTGCCGATCGCGAGTTCCGGCGACGGCGGCCTCAGGAAGACCAGTTTAACATGATACCCGGCCTCTCGCCATCGCCGAATCAGACGTCCGTAGTTGTGTCCACTCAGCGTGGTCTCAAGAGCGATTGCCGGAGACTACGAAAACGCCCGGATGGTTTCGATCACGTGGTCCTGCTGGGCCTGGGTCATCTCGGGAAAAATCGGCAGTGACGAGACTTCTTCGCAGGCCCGCTCGGCCACTGCCAGTTGTCCCTTGCGATAGCCCAGATAGGCGAAGCAGGGCTGCAAGTGCAGGGGCAACGGGTAGTACACGCCGGAGGAGATTTCCGCCGCCGTCAGATGCGCCCGCAGCGCATCGCGCCGCGGCGAGCGGATGGTGTACTGATGATAGACGTGGTGGCAAGAAGCCTCCACCGGCGGTGGCGTGACCGGACTGCCGCGGAATGCCTGGTCGTAACGGTCGGCGTGGCGTCGTCGGGCGTCGTTCCACGCCGGCAGTCGTCGCAACTTCACGCGCAGGGCCGCGGCCTGGATGCCGTCGAGCCGGAAGTTGCCGCCGATCCAGGCGTGCTCGTATTGGCCGGTCTGCCCGTGGTTTCGCAGGGATTTGACCCTCGCCGCCAGGTCGCCGTCGTTGGTCAGGACCATCCCGCCCTCGCCGACGCCCGACAGGTTCTTGGTCGGATAGAACGACAACGTCGCCGCCGTGCCGTAGGATCCCACGCCGCGATCGTTCCGCTTGGCGCCGATGGCCTGGGCGCCATCCTCGATCACGGCCAGACCGTGCCGCTGGGCGAGCGCCGTGATGCGGTCCATGTCCGCGCACTGCCCGTACAGGTGCACGGGGATGATGGCCCGCGTCTTGGAGGTGATGGCGGCCGCCACCGCGTCGGGATCGACGTTGAACGTGTCGGGCCTGATGTCCGCGAACACCGGCTTTGCCCCGACGCGGGCCACGCTTCCGGCGGTCGCGAAGAAGGTGAACGTCGGCACGATCACCTCGTCGCCAGGGCCGATGCCCAGCGCCATCAAGCTGACGAGCAGGGCGTCCGAGCCGTTGCATACCGCCACGCCGTACTTCACGCCGCAGAAGGCGGCGATCTCGGTCTCGAGTGCATCGGCCTCGGGACCCAGCACGTAACGTTGCGAATCGAGGACGGACAGCACCGCCTGTTTGACTTCTGATTCGACCGATCTGGATTGTGCGGCAAGATCAAGTAGTGGAACTCGCATCCGTGACAGTATCGCCGCGACGGTTGCGCACGACAACTCGTCAGTGGTGCAGCGGCTTGCGAATGTCCGCACGAGGACAGGGTTGATGCGTCGGCGCGCTCAATTCTCGCGTGCGATGTTAGGTATCGGCGCAAAAAAACTTCCGGGCCGAAACGAGTTTCCGCCCGGAAGTGCGCCACGGCTAAGACAGCCGATTTTCGGAGAGCCCGTCGCTATGACGTCGGCGGGCCTGCTGGCCCAACCGTTTCTGTTCGTTCCCTCTCGTGTCCCCCCGCGGTCAGTCATGACTATATCGAAAGTTTGCCGAGGGTGTCAATGAAGTCATCGGCCAATTCGCGGAATTGCATGAAAACGATAACCTTTTGTAACCAAAACAGTTATGCGCGATCGAGATTTCTCGGCGTAGCCGCTGCAACGCAAGTGACGCTCAGATAGGAACTTGCCCGTAGGGCACCGAAAATGGGAAATCTCAAAAAAACTTTTGGGCTGCTCCCGGGCGTGGCGAAGGCGGGTCTTCCGTCGCTTGAGCCTCTGCGGGAACCCGCTGAAGCAGCGCTGGACAATCGGTCTTCGACGGCGGATGATACGGTCGGAAGGCGGCTGCGAGAGGCGGGTTTACCAGGTGGATGTTAGGGTCGAGGTGGCGTTGGCGCTGATTGAGAAAGACGGCCGCTGGCTGGTCAGCCGCCGGTCGGCTGGGCGGGTTTTCGCCGGCCTTTGGGAATTCCCCGGCGGCAAGGTCCATCCGGGCGAGTCAGCCGCCGGGGCGGCGGTTCGCGAGGCGGCCGAGGAGACGGGTCTGGCCGTCGAGGCTACCGCCGATCTGGGCAGCGTCGAGACCGCCCACGGTGGCCGGATCGTGGTCCTGCGGCTCGTCCGGTGCCGGCCGGCCTGCGGCGTTGACGATGCCCGGCCCGCGGATCCCGCCATCACCGAGGTCCGATGGGTCAGCCTCGCCGAGCTGGCCGCCCTGCCCATGCCACCGGCCAACGGGGAGATCATTCGCCGACTCGGCCCGCCAGGCAGCGACGAGTAGTGTTCCGTCACGCCCGGGCCTGCGGGTTGCGAAGAAGGCGGGCAGGGATGCCCGCCCCCCCAAGCCAATGGCCGCCCCGCGGGTGGGCGATTGAGGCCGGGATGCGCGGCCGAGGGCGGCGGTGCCACAATTCCTTGGCACAGCCAAAGGCCCAAACCGGTTCACCCGCGCCTTTCTCGCGTGAGCCCCCGGTAGCGGATAGACTGTTGCCTCGTTTCTTGTCGACACTTCCGCCCCGGGGACGTATACCGGCTTGGCGGGGAGCATCCGATACCCTCTTTGCGCGGGATGGAAAGAAGAACGTCAGTGCCGAACAAACGAGTTCATCTGATCTGCAACGCCCATCTGGACCCGGTGTGGTTGTGGGAGTGGGAGGAGGGGGCCGCCGAGGCCATCTCGACGTTCCGCACCGCCGCCGACCTGTGCGAGGAGTTCCCGGGCTTCGTCTTCAACCACAACGAGGTCACGCTGTACAAGTGGGTCGAGGAGTACGAGCCGGGCCTGTTCGCCCGCATCCGCCGGCTCGTCCGGCGGGGGCAGTGGCGCATCATGGGCGGCTGGTACTTGCAGCCCGACTGCAACATGCCCTGCGGCGAGTCGTTCATCCGGCAAATCCTGCTCGGCCGCCACTACTTCAAGGAGAGGTTCGGGGTCGACGTGCGGACGGCGATCAACCTCGATCCCTTCGGACACAGCCGGGGCCTGCCGCAGATCCTCGCCAAGGCGGGTTACGACTCCTACCTGTTCTGCCGTCCCGACCAGAACGACTGCCCCCTGCCCGATGAGGACTTCATCTGGGTGGGTGTCGACGGGTCCGAGATGGTCGGCTCGCGTGTGCTGGGCTGGTACAATTCGCAGCTCGGCAAGATCGGCCGGAAGATCAACGACTGGCTCGCCTCGTTCGGCAACCGAAGCCCCGGCGTGCTCCTGTGGGGCGTGGGGAACCATGGGGGCGGTCCCTCGCGGGAGGACCTGCGGCAGATCGCCCGGATGACGCCCGAGAAGCGAAAGGCCGGCTGGGACCTGATCCATTCGACGCCCGACGCGTTCTTCGCCGACCTCGCCCACAGCGGCCGACGGCTGCCGCGATTCCGCAAGGACCTCAACCCGTGGGGCGTGGGCTGTTACACGTCGATGATTCGCATCAAGCAGAAGCACCGTCAACTTGAAAACGAGCTGTACACGCTGGAGAAGATGGCCGTGACGGCGGCGGTGCAGGGACTGATGGAGTACCCGCAGGCTCAGATCGACGAAGCCCTGCACGACCTGATGGTGGGCGAGTTCCACGACATCCTGCCGGGTTCGTCGATCCAGCCGGTGGAGGAGTCCTCGCTGCGGATGTTCGACCACGGTCTGGAGATTGCCTCGCGGCTGAAGGCCCGGGCATTCTTCGCCCTGGCCCACGGCCAACCGAGGGCCCGGCCGGGCGAAATCCCGATCCTGGTGTACAACCCCCACCCTTACCCGGTGCGGATGCAGATCGAATGCGAGTTCAACCTGCCCGACGCCAACTGGGAGGAGCAGTTCACGGTCGCCACGGCCTATCGGAACGGCAAGCCGCTGCCCAGCCAGATCGAGCAGCAGCTCAGCAACCTCAACCTCGACTGGCGCAAGCGCATCGTGTTCGACGCCGAGTTAGCGCCCGCCCGGATGAACCGGTTCGACTGCCGGCTGGCCGTGCTGAAGCGAAAACCCGCGCCGAAGCCTCGGCCTCGCGGCGGGCGGATCCGATTCCGCAACCGCGAGATCGAGGTGATCATCAACACCCGCACGGGGCTGATCGACCGCTACCGCGTGGGCGGTGTGGACTATCTTGGCAAAGATGCCTTCCAGCCGTTGGTCATCAAGGACAACGAGGACCCGTGGGGCATGACCGTCCGCAGTTTCCGCAAGGTCATCGGGCGGTTCAGGCTTCTGCCCCGCGGCAAGGGTACGCGGTTCTCGGGCGCGACCGAAGGCCCGATTCCCAGCGTGCGCGTGATCGAGGACGGCGACGTCCGCAGCGTGGTCGAGGCGGTGCTGGGCTACGGCGACTCGTTCATCTGTATGCGGTATCTGCTGCCCAAGTGCGGCACGGAGGTGGGCATCGAGGTCCGGGTCCACTGGAACGAGAAGGACCGCATGCTCAAGTTGTCGGTCCCGACCACCGGCCGCGACGAGAAGTACGTGGGCCAGATCGCCGGCGGCATCGGCGACCTGCCGGACAACGGCGACGAAGCCGTCGCCCAGAGATGGGTGGCCGCGGTCTCCCGCCGGGAGAACAAAGCCCTCACCCTCATCAACAACGGCATTTACGGTTCGGACTACGCGGACAACGAGGTGCGGCTGAGCCTGCTGCGGTCGCCCGCTTACTCCGCCCATCCCATTTTCGACCGGACGATCGTCACCCAGGACCGCTACCTTCCCCGGCAGGAGCAGGGCGAGCGCCAATATCGGTTCTGGCTGAACGCCGGTCCCGTCGCGGGCCGGCTCGAGTCCGTCGACCGTGAGGCCCTGGCCCGCAACGAAAAACCGTTCGCCCTGTCGTTCTTCCCGTCGGGCAACGGCCGCAAGCCCAAGCCCGGCGTCACGCTGAGCGACCGGGCCGTCCAGGTCATGGCCGTCAAGCCCGCCCTGAGGGGCAGGCCCGTCCACCGCGGCGGCAACCTGATCGTCCGCCTGTTCGAGCCCACGGGCCGACATAGGGACACTTATATGACACTTCCATTCCTGGGGCTGCGCACCCAGGTCCGTTTAGGGCGCTTCGAGATCAAGACGCTGCGGATCAGCTTGAAGACTAAACGGGTCGTCGAGACCGATCTACTGGAACGTCCCCTCCGCGGGTAGGTCATCAGGAGACGGCTCGGCCCTGGAAGTCGCCCAGCAGAATGGCGTCCAGCGCGGCGGGGTCGGGCACCTGGATGCTGCGGCCGGCCACGACGATCAGGCCGGCGGACTCGAGGTCGGCCTGAGCGCGGGAGAACGTTTCGGGGGCCATGCCGAGCTGCGAGGCGATTTCCTTCTTGGGCTGTGCGAGTTCGATGCGGGCGGGGCCGGCACCGGCAGGCCGGCGACGCAGCTCGCGGAGGAGGTAGCTGGCCAGCTTCGCCCGGGCGTTCAGGAACGTCTCGGTCTCGAGCTGATCGAGCAGGCGGTGCATCCACATGCTGAGCGACTCGAACATGCGGACGGCGGCCTCGGGTTGCTCGCGAAGCAGGCGGCAGAACGGCTCGCGGGGCACCAGCACCAGCCGCGCGTCCTCGAGCGCCGAGGCGAACGCCGGGTAGCCGCCGCCGGCGAACATCGCGGCCTCGGCGAACGAATGCGGCGGGCGCACGACGTGCAGCGTGCGCTCTCGGCCGTCGGCGGCGATCTTGTACACCCTGACCAGGCCCTCGGCCACCACGAAAAACCCTTCACACGGCTCGCCCTCGCGGATGATGGTCTCAGCCTTCCGCCGCCTGATCGCCCGACACGCCCCCGCAAGCTGCTCCAAGAGGGCAGGCGCGAGGCGGTCGAACAAGGGACAGCGGCTCAGGTCGGTTCGGATTTCCGTCATATGCAGGGGTCCCATACAGTAACTGTCACAGATCAGTCGATGGACAGCCCCTCCCACTGGTTCAGCCGAAGCCGGAAATCCCGGACGAGATGGCCCAACGAAGTGTCGGCAATGGCGACATGTTCCAAGTCCATTCGCTCGATGATGTCCTGCGCATACTCCAGGCCCCCGAGCAAAGGCTGGACCCCGGCAGCACGCACGGCTGTCGTCAGGCACTGCTTATACCGGTCACGCTGGCACTTCATATCCGGTGGCGAGCAACCTCCGCCCAGCACGTGCTTGAAAGCACCCGAATCGAGGAGCAGCCAACGCTCGATATTCGGGTCGGGAATCGCACAGACCGTCAGCGGAGCATACTCTCGACATGTCTGCTCGATCTGCCGTTTCCGCTCCGCATATCCGAGGCAGTTCGCGTCGGTTCCCACGACGAAGAGATCGGGCAGCTTCTCTCTGCCGGCTCTAATGTCGGCCAGATACGCCTCCAGTTCTGACAACATCGGCCCATGGCCGCCTCGGGCGCTGCGGGGCGTCAGTTTCAACTGAACACCGCGGTCGGCCGCCAGTCGTCTCAATAGTGGAATCAGAACTGCTTCGTGCCCGAAATCCTCGACGAACAAGGAAACCTCACGCATCGAAGTCGCCCCGCAAGATGCGCTGAGAAACGGGCGTAGTACCTTCTTCCGCGTCGAGAGCGCGGCCAATCTCGCTCGCTCTGGCCAGTTCGCCCCAGGAGGCGAAGGGTGTTATGTCAGTTTGCCCCTGGCTTTTGCGACAGACATACAGGGACTGGTCAGGAAGGAGATCCGGTAGGATTGGAGAGTGTGTGGTCACGATCAACTGTGTCTTGCCGGCTTCCGCATAGGTCCGCAATAGTTCGGCAACGGCCTGGATGCGCCGAGGGTGAATACCGTTCTCGGGTTCCTCGAATCCCAAGAGCGCGGGACGGTCTTTCGCGCCTACCAACGCGAGGAGACCCAAGACGCGGAGTGTGCCCTCCGAAACAACTCTCGCCGGTACCGGGGTGCCGCCTTCTTTCAGCCGCAACTCGACCTCGCCAAGATTGTTCACTTCCACATCGATTCCGGTGACCGACGGAATGATCATGCGAATCGACTTTTCGATCGCGACAAACTGCTTCGGATCGATGGCTCGCAGGGTATTCAGGAACGCAGCGAGGTCTTCGCCCATGACGCCTATATGACGCACCTCTTTAACCGGGTTCGGAGCCCGCATCCTTTCGCGGGGCTCGAAGTAGAAGAAGAGCCAGGATGCCAGTTCGTGCCGTACTGCCACCAGATGAGGGTAATGAGGTGGGTACAGCGGCCTTGACAGCACGCTATGATCTAGGAGTAGCTCCAGATAAGTCGGATGGGCTTGGCCCTCCATCCGGAGGTGCAAGCGGTCCTTTATCCGTTCCAGGAACGGCTTGCGCTTCCCACTCGGTTCGCCGGCTTGATTGAGGGCCGTCAGGTATTCGTCCGCAACCCTCAAAATCCCCGACTGCGGCAGAACCTCGATCTCGATCCGATAGCGGAGACAACGTTCACGGACAAATGACGAGGAGCTGATGTCGCCCCCATCAGATCCGGACTCGACCTCCTTGCCTTGCTTCATCTCGCGGACTTGCCGGTCAACGAGCTGCACAATCGAGTCCGAGAGTTCAAGGTCAACCTCGATGCTGAACGAGGCCGTATTCCTCCTGACCAGTTCGGACATGCCCTCAGGACCGAACGCGAACGACTCCAGCGGGAGTCCTCGGTACGGTGGAGCAAAGGCCTCCTTGATACTTCGGGTTCTTGCAATGCCGGAGAGTAATTGGAGCGCATCCAGGAAGTTGCTCTTGCCAGCCGCATTGGGACCGAAGAGGACGCAGAGAGGCTGAAGCCTCACCTCAAGGTCCTGAAGCGATTTGTACCCCTTGATCCTGATCCTTCTGATCATCAGATCGCCCTTGCAGCCGGATTGGTTCCGTCAGTCGACTCCGAGAGCGGTCCACCGGCAGGGGCCGATTATACCAACCTGAACCCCAGCCCCAAGAGGCCACGGAGGTCCTCAGTAGCGATAGTGTTCCGGCTTGTACGGTCCGTTGATGGGCACGCCGATGTAGCTGGCCTGCTTTTCAGTCAGGGCGGTGAGCTTGGCCCCGATCTTCTTGAGGTGCAGGTGGGCGACGCGCTCGTCGAGTTCCTTGGGCAGGGTGTAGACCCGCCGGGCGTACTTGCCGCTGGTACGGTTCTCCCAGAGGCTCATCTGGGCCATCGTCTGGTTGGTGAAGCTGTTGCTCATGACGAAGCTGGGGTGGCCGGTGGCGCAGCCGAGGTTCACCAGCCGGCCCTCGGCCAGGACGATGATCCGCCTGCCGTCGGGCCAGACCACGTGGTGGACCTGGGGCTTGATTTCCTCCCACTTGAGGTCGCGGATGCGGTCGATTTCGATCTCGCTGTCGAAGTGGCCGATGTTGCAGACGATGGCGTTGTTCTTCATCCGGTCCATGTGCTCGCGGGTGATGACGCCGACGTTGCCGGTGGTGGTGACGAAGATGTCGCCCCATTCGCAGGCCTCGTCCATGAGCACGACCTGGTAGCCCTCCATCGCGGCCTGCAGGGCGCAGATGGGGTCGATCTCGGTAATGAAGACCCGCGCCGCCTGGCCGCGCAGGGACTGGGCGGAACCCTTGCCTACGTCGCCATAGCCCGCCACCACGGCGATCTTGCCGGACAGCATGACATCGGTGGCGCGCATGATGCCGTCCACCAGGGAATGGCGGCAGCCGTACAGGTTATCGAACTTGGACTTGGTC
>JACQVT010000491.1 GCA_016209665.1 Planctomycetota bacterium
CGAACCCACGGCAGCTCCTGCCGCCGCCGCGCCAGCTCGTCGCTGCGCCGCGTCAGCTCCTTTTCCTCCTTGAGCAGCCCGAGCCGGGCCGCAAGCCATTCCTCCCGACTTGCTATTTGGTGTTGCATGGTTCGGTCTCCTTTTTGAACTAAACCCAGCCATCGACAGGCCGAGACCAGGCCGCGTGATGGGGCAACGATCGGCCCGGCGCCCCGCTTGAGAATGCTGCGTTTCGGGCAAAGCCCGCGAGCATGCACAGAAGATCGGCTCCGATGTGGACAGGATAGCGCCCAACCCGACGAAAAGCCAAGACCCTGGGGGGTGAGTCGAGTACCTGGGATGCCTTGTCCGTGCGACCGTGTCAAGCAGACCACATGCCCGCGACATGCCCGTCTTGAGGAGAATCCCATCAAACAGACGTGCTGGAGGAGCCACAACCACAGCCGACTCAGGCCTACTTCAGGGGCTTCGGCCCGCCCGCCGCGATCCACTCTCCGTACGTGTTCTTGTACTTGTTGAACTTAGATCATTCCGAGTCGGGCCGGCCGACCATCCAGACGCTTGCCGCTATAAGTGAAGCTCCTGGGCAGCTTGTCCGGATTGATGAAATCGGAGCGATACAGGGCCGGCCGGGCACCATTGTCGATTTGGCTCCGGCAACACGGAGGCCCTCCTTGCGGTTCATCAGTCGGCCTGGGTGGGCTCCCGGCCGGCGGCACGAATCTCGGCCATCATGGCCTTGGGGCTGAGGTCCTGGCCGGTGGCGTGACGGACCAGCTCGTCCCAGCGCGAGCTGGCCCCGGGGCCGAAGAGCCTGGCTTTCAGGAAATCGCCGATCCGGCTCTGCCCGTTGTACACCGGGGTGTCGGTGTCGGCCTTCAGCAGGTCGCGGGCGATGACGTGGTGGAGCTGGGCGGCGAGCATCTCGCCCATCATGTAGCTGTGGTAATACACCGGGCTGCTGACGATATGGATCTTGCTGGCATAGTCCGGCGCACTGCGGTTATCAGGCCGGTGCACGAGCTGATACTTCTCCACCAGATCCCACCAGAGCCGGTTGAGGTCCTGGTCGGGATCGGCGTACATGGCGGACTCGAAGCGGACCATGACCTGTGACCAGGCGGCGAAGATCAGCGTGTGGTCGCGGTGCATGCCGGCGCTGGTCTCGGCGATTGCCCTGGGGTCGGGCACGGCCAGGCCGGCCGCCTGCATCCAGCCGGGCTGGCCGGCGAGCCGCTCGAACATCATGGCGATCGCCTCGGTGGTAAAGGTGTGAGCGGGGATGCGCACGATGTACGGGAGAGAACGCGGGATGTACTTGTCGTAGACCGCGTGGCCGAGTTCGTGCAGCATGGTGGACATCCACTGGTGGTTGGGCACGACGTTGGCCATGACGCGGATGTCACCTTCGCGGTCGAGGTCGTTGCACATCGCGTGCGGGTACTTGCCGGGGCGTTCGTAGAGATCGCTGCGGTCGATGACGTCGTCGATGGGCAGACCGATCCCGGCGTAGAAGGCGGAGGCCAGCTTTACCACGTCGGTGTGAGCGTAGACGGCGTCGAGCTGACCGGTGTAGCCGGCGGGCGGCTCCTGGAAAAAGGGGTCGTGATAGTGCCACGGACGCAGATCGGCGGCCGCTAGACCATAGTCGGCGGCGAGCTTCGCGTCGATCCTGCTCTTGGCGGCGCGGAACGGCTCGCGCATCAGCTCGTGAAGCTTGTCGAAGAGCGCCAGGACCTGTGGTTTGGTCATCTCGCCGAGCTGAAGCTGCATCTCGTAGAAATCACGGAAGCCCAGCCGCCCGGCGGCTTGGTTGCGAAGCTTGACCAGTTCTTTGAGGTCCGCCTCAACGACCGCGCCGACGTTCTTGCTCGCCTCCCACACGGCCCGGCGGTGGGCGCTGTCCCGTGATTCGCGAAGCACCTTGCGAACCGCGCTGTCGGGGAGTTCCTGGCCGTTGACCTTGGCTCGGTAGACATTGAAGGTCTGGGTGATAGCCGTGGACTTGGCCGTCATGCGTTTAAGCAGTTCAGGATCAAGTTGTTTGCCCAGATACTGCAGGTAGAGGAGTTCGATCTGTCGGGCGAGCAACGGTTCGGGCTTCGGCTCGGCTTTTCCCAGACCTTCGCGGATCTGCTTGAGCCGGGCGAAGGCGGCTGGATCGGCCAAGGCGGCATCGAGGCGGTTCTGGGCCTGCTCGGAGGCCTTGTAGTCTTCGTCCTTCCCTGAGGCCTGGGCGTTCCAGTCGGCCCGGGCCGCGGCGATTTCCAGCGGCCGGACGGAAGCCTCATATTCGGCGATGAACTGTTTGGCCGCCGTGCCGGCCCGCAACTCTTCGGCGACGGCGTTGAGGTGCGGGGCAGCCAGGCAGACGACCATGACCGATGCACATCTCTGAGAAAGCCGGTTCATCCGTGTTTCCTTGCTTTGAGACAGGAACCGCTGACGAAGCGGCAAGCGAGAAGCAACGCTCCTGCCGGCAGAGCCTACCGTTCTCCGTACCGCCCTCGCCGTCATTATGCAGGCTCTGTCTGGAAAAGAGAAGCTGGGCCGAGCGGGCCCGCCGGGGTCCGTGACAGTCTGGCCGGCCGTTCCATACGAGGGTGGCCCGCGTCTCGCCACGTCGAGGTCGCCACGTCGACTCTGCGATCTTCGACTCTTAGACGCGGGGGCGCCGATCCTGATTCTGCGGGCAGTTTCGAGAGCGAATCATCGGCTCCCCCAGGTCCAAGAAGGACTTGGGCCACCCCCGCCGATTTTCTGTCACGCACCCGGACTGCCGGAGCACCGCATCCGCGCTGCCGCGATCCCCCGCGGTGGCGTGCATGCCGTCGAGACGGTTCGTGGCGTCCTTAAGGTGTCACATCCAGGCGCAGTTCGACGCGGTGTCCGGGCCGTTCATGCAGGTGATGAACGCAGTGAAGTCCTTCAGGTCGACGTCGCCGTCGCCATCGAAGTCTGCGTCGGCGCATCCCTGGAGATATGCCATGCCGCTCTCGGAGAAGCATTCCTGGAGGTGGCCGAAATCCGCCTGGTCGACGTCGTTGTCGCCGTCGAAATCCGCCCGGACGAGTTTCCGCTCGGTCGCACCGACGGTGACGGAGGGCCACGTGTTGGTGCCGCTCACCGTCTCGTTCACGTAGTCGTTGATGTAGTCGCGCTCGTAGAAGCGGATGCCGCTGCCGCCGTGGCCCTGGCCGGTAACGATGTCCAGGTCGCCGTCGCCGTTGAAGTCCACGGCGTCGGCCCCGGACATCATCTGCACGGTGAACGGCTGGAC
>JACQVT010000472.1 GCA_016209665.1 Planctomycetota bacterium
CATCAGGACGACTGCCCGCGGAACGGTGGCGGGGCCGATCAGCAACCCGAAAACGCCCATCTCCGCGCCCATCGTGAACCACGCCGCCAGCCCGACGCCCAACCAGGGCCGCCCGAGCAGTATCAGCCCCGGCCCCGGCACGACCAGGTTCACACAGACGGGTACCAGGTATCGCTTCACCCCCGGCATTATACGCCCAATCCCCACCGCGCCACACACTCCATACTCCGCGGGTCCGCGAGGATTCGGCGGGGGGTTCTCACGACCAAGGCAACTTGTCTTCGACAGGCTCAGACCCCGAGCTTGCCGAGGGGTTGCCGTTCTTCCTCCACCCGCCAGCGAAGAACGCGTCAACGGGTTGACGCGGTCCCAGGGAGACAGAACCGCCCGCCCAAAGGGTCACGGACCCGCACTCCGCAGGCCGCCTCCTTGACTTACCTCGCACCAGTTGCATAATGCCGAGCCGAATCCCCGGAGCGCCGACCGATGCCAACCAACGCCAACTTCGCTCGCCCGTGTGGCTGGATTCTGCTGTCAACGATCGCGGCCAGCCTGGGCTGCGACGCCATCGGCGGGCCCGTGCGGCCCACGCGCCAGACGCCGGCGGATTTCACGACCCTCCGCCTGCCGAACGCCAGCGCCGCTGCCGTTCGGTCGGTCGCCGCTGCGGTCTTCAAGGAACACTTCCGCGTGGACAACGAGGCGTCGACGATCACCGTGCTGCGGTCCCGTCCCACGGAAACGACGGCCCACGCCGACGCCGAAGCGCCCCGCGTCCGCGAGGTTCTGTCGGGCAGGTCCAACCGCCGCCGAGAACTCGCCGAGCTGCATGTCCTCCAGGAAGGCCCGGACGTGATGCTCCGCGCCAACGTGCAGGTCCAACGGCTGGATGCCGCCGAACGCGACGCCTTCGCCCAGCAGCGCGCCGCCGATGACCGCCCGGCCGAACAGCCCTTCGAGCATTCCAGCGCGGCAACCGCCCGCCGGCCGGAGGAATGGGTCGACGTGGGCCGCAATCGCCAACTCGAACGTGAGATGCTCAACCGGATCGCCGAGCAGGTCGCCGGGCCAACCACCACCCCGTTGTCCGCCACCCGCCCCCAAGTGCCATGAAACGCCGGACCTGAAACCTCACGGCGTACTCGCCGTAGACCGTAAAACGACCAACGGCGAACCGCGGAGGCTTCCGCGAGGTTCGCCGTTGTCGTTCTTTATGTTGGCTCCTGAATTCGGCGGCCTGCCCGAATCAGGTGCCCGGGCCCACTCGGGGCTCATCAAAAACAGTCGCCGCCTTCGTCAGCGGCACCTTCGATCTGTCTGTATTCGCCCAGTCAGTTCCTCCTGCAGAAACCTCAGAACCACCGGGCTCTCGGGAGGCGGCTCCGTTTTGCCGCCTCCGCCCCCGTCAAATAAACTCCGGAGGGGCTCGCTCCCCTTCGCCGGAGAAATCGTCGAGTCGCAAACGCATCGGGGACACAAAGGCCCCCGTGGATTCACGGCCGGTCGGCGCCGTGCGGTCCTGCTCCACTGCCGGCGGCTGGACCATGGCCTCGGCCATTTCCGGCTCGGCCGCCCGCTCACCCGTGATCTCGGGCATTCCGGGCATCCCTGCACCCCGCTGCCTCGCACACCCGGTTCCGCGGCCGCACGTGCCCTCGAGACGCGTTCAGCCAAACCTGAACGCCGCCGACGTGTCGCCCACCCGAACCGCGTGGTCCTGTCCACTTTATATATACGTCATGATCCGCCCGGGGGCAAATACATTCCGCGCAAATCGTCGCGCGTTTTTCCGTCGGAATCCCTCGTTTTGGCTTGACTTTGCCGCCGAAGTTGTACAATCGCGCGGCGCCGGATACCCCGCCCGGGAAGTGAGCCGGCGGTCCTCGATCGGCCCGCCGACCGTGAAGTGATACAGGCTGCAGAAACCGTGCCCCGACAGGCCCAGAACGTCGTGTACCAGGTCGTCGAAGTACGCCCCGATGCCCGTCGACCGCAGGCCCGCCGCCTCTGCCTCTAAATAGAGGGTCTGGCCCACCATCCCGGCCTCCCAGAACAGCCGTCGGTAGAACCACGGGCCCCGCGCCCGCAGCGACGACTCGAACTCCGCCACCATCCCCAGACTGAAGGCGCTCGCCCCCGCGATCTCCTGGCCCAGACTCAACTGCATCGCCGCCCGCCGGCAGTCCGCCTCCAGCAGCAAAAAGAACGGTAAGTCCCGCGGACATCCGACCGGCATCGTCCAGCCGAACCTCGGGTCGCACGCCTCCCGCAGCG
>JACQVT010000052.1 GCA_016209665.1 Planctomycetota bacterium
CGGCGGCGGGGCGTCCAGAAACAGGTACGACAGGAGCGAGATCGCGTCAGAGATGTCCACGACGCCGCTGTCCTCGGCATCGGCGGCGTCGAGACACGTCGGCTCTGCGCCGGCCAGGAAGAGGAACCCGATGACGGCCACGGCGTCGGAGATATCGACCGCGCCGTCGGCGTTTGAGTCGCCGCGGCGGAAGGGCTCCGCCGCGGGGACCGGGAGGACCCACAGCTCGACGCCGTGCGCGCCATCGTCCGCGAGGAAGAAGAGTCGTCCGGGAGCCGCGGTGAGCCGCTCGGGACTCGAACCATCCGGCCCCGGGTGTAGATCCTGGAAGAGGAGAGTGCCCTCGGGCGTTCCGTCCGTCGCCCAAAGCTCCCGGCCGTTCACGCCGTCGTCGGCGGTGAAGAAGACCCTGATGTCCGTGTTGGCGACCAGGACGACGGTAGTCAGAGACTGGGGGTCAGACGACACACCCGCGGTGGGATTGATGTCCTGTATCATAAGCGCGCCGTTGGTGTCGACCTTCCAGATTTCGCGGCCGTTGGTGCCGTCGTCGGCAGCGAAGATCACGATCGCCGGCACGCCGCCCCCGGGGGCGTTGCCGGCCTGGAATCCGCTCGGGTTTGAGCTGCCGGGACCGGGATTGATGTCGGCGACGAAGGTCACGTTGTCCGTCAGACCGGTGGAGGTGGAGACCTTCCACAGTTCGCGGCCATTGGTCCCGTCGTCGGCGCTGAAGTACGCCGAACCGAGGGCGCCCGGGCTGTGTCGGAACAGGCCCTGAGGGCCCGAACTCGCCGCGCCGGCATTGAGGTCGCTGTGCAGCGTCAGCACCGGATACAGTGTCGCCTGGAGCCGGTAGAGTTCCTGACCGTCGGTTCCATCGTCCGCCGACAGCCAAAGCCGCCAGACCGCGTCTACGCCGGTCATCGCCGCGGAGCCACCGAAGGTCGAACTGCCCGCCCCGGGACTCAGGTCCTTGATCATGCGGGTGCCCACACCGACCGGCAGGATGTTCCGCAGGCACGGGGATCCGTTGTCCCCTTTGTTTCCGTCCTGAAAGATGTTGGCCGGCGAGCATGCACCGTCCACGCTCCAGAACGGAACTGGATTGGTCACCGCGAAGAGGCTGCCAGGCGGCCCATTGAAAGCCTGTACATCACCGCTGAACTGCGTTTGCGCCAATAGATTCCGGACGGGAAGCAGCACGCACACAACGCTAGTGAGGCCCGCGACAGCTCGGTGGAGTTGACGTCCCTTCATCATGATTCTTTCCTCCCATGTACTGACGTGCCCGCGACAAGAACCCGGCGGGCAGAGGCCCCGGCGGCGACGCTCTGCCCTGCGACTCGAAACGCCTCTGCGGAGAGAGATGTCCGTCCGGCGGGCAGCCGGTGAGACTGCCCATCCTGTCTACATAGTATCACCTGATTCGTCGACGTCAACACTTTCCCGCAAAAACTCCTCGATTCTTTCCAAAGTGGCTCGGACGAGGCCCTGGGGGTCGCCCAGGAAACGTGCGATCGGTCGACTGAATGGTACGCCGCCAACCCGGTTATTTCTATCGGTTGCCTGATGGTTCTGCCTCTTGCCGACGAGGGCGGTGGGTGGACGGCGGGCGGCCGGTCGACTCCCGCTTTCAGTGGTGCTGGAGTGCGGCGTGCAGCGGGATAGGAACGAGCCGCTACGGTGCACCTTCCCCCTGGCCCGCCTCGGCCGGCCGCGGTACACTCGCCGAATCAGGAGGTTATCTATCATGGCGGCCCCAAACTGCGTGTTCTGCAAGATCGTGGCCGGAAAGATTCCGTGCCTTCGGGTCTACGAGGATCCCAGCGTCCTGGCCTTTCTGGATATCGGCCCATTGGCCGAAGGACATCTGCTGGTTATCCCCAAGGACCACGCCGAGCGACTGGAGGATATGCCCACCGACATCCTGGCCCACTTGGTCCGCCAACTGCCTCCTCTGGCTCGGGCGGTCCTCAAGGTGACGGCGACCGACAGCTATAACCTCTTGCAGAACAATGGGAAAACGTCGGGCCAGGAGGTTCCGCACGTGCACTTCCACATTATCCCCCGCAAGGCCGCGGATGGGTTGGGGTATCGTTGGCTGGCCTCGTCATACCCGGCCGGACGAGGCGAGGAAATCCGTCGACAACTGGTGGCGGCGCTGGCCTAGGCCGAGCGCTTGACGATGTCCGACGCGGTTGTCATGATCGACGGGATATACCCAGGCGGCGCGTCCGGGTGGAAACCGTCTACCCGCTGGGTGTGAGGCGGTGGTCATCCATGCCCAACCTGCTCGACAATCACCTTGTGGTAACGTTGCTCCTCGGGCTTTACGCGGTCGTGGTATTGATGGTGTGCGTCTACGGCATGCACCGCTACCAATTGGTGCATCTGTACTACAAATATCGCCGCAACACGCCGCAGTTAAACGCCTGCTTCCTCGACCACCCGCGGGTCACGATTCAGTTGCCCATGTACAACGAGGAACAGGTCGCCCGCCGGATCATCGACGCCACGTGCGAGATTGACTACCCGCGCGACCGC
>JACQVT010000473.1 GCA_016209665.1 Planctomycetota bacterium
ACGCTGGCGCTCCTGCTTCGCGCAGTCGCAATGCGTGACGTGCCAGTGACGCGGCGCAACTCCTCACGGCAGCGCAGAACGGGTGGGTGTACGTGACGCACAGGAACGACGACCATTACCCGCTGCAGACCGCCTGGCGCCTCTGGGGACAAGCCTACGGGCCCCGCCGCCCCACCAAGGGATTCTTCGCCTGCCGCACCTCCAGGGCGTGGGTTACGCCGCGGCGCTGCACGACTTCGTCTCCAACCACCCCCAGCGGCTGAGCAACGAACTCTACGCGTACAACCCCCAACACGGGTGGTGGCGCTGGAGCCCACCTTCCTACCGCCGTGGCGGCGGCGCAGCAAGGAGTGGGTGCTGCGGAGGTGGAAGGGGAGGACAGGATGAGCGGGGCCATGGTCGAGGGCGTTGCGAGCGGGCGGCGGGCATGGCGGTCACCTCGCATGCGTAGTCGAAAGGCGACATTCGAGGAGAGCCATCCCAATACCACCCGATTCGCCTAAACTACCAGTCCACTGAAACGGGGCGGGCCCACTTCGACTTCTGTGGAATAGGCGGATCCACCGGTTCCATGCCGGGCGAGGTTGAGAGCAGGCGGCACATTCATGAGAGCGAAGCAGACAACGTCGCGCATCATGGCCGCAGTTCGCAATCGCGACAGTACGGCTGAGTTGGCGATTCGCAGCCGGCTGTGGGCAAACGGGCTTCGATATCGCCTAAGAACCAAGCTGCCGGGCAAACCCGACATTGTGTTCCCGACGCAGAGAATCGCGATCTTCGTGGACGGCGACTTTTGGCATGGTCATGCGTGGCAGACGCGCGGTCTACCCAGTCTGGAGGCGCAGTTTCCGAGTCGGACTGATTGGTGGATGGCCAAGATCAGCCGCAATATGGAGCGAGACCGGGAGGTGAATGAGCAACTTCGCGCGGGGGGATGGACAGTGCTGCGGTACTGGGAATCCGACGTGCTGGGGGATCCGAACTCCATAGCCAGGAGCATCGCCGAACGGGTCAGGGGCTCAGAGCTGGGCGAGTTCCGCGCGATTGAGCCCACGCCCGCCGAGCGACGTCGCCTCGCGAGCGTGAGGTTGAAAGGCCGCCGAAACGATGAAGCGACCGGCCGTGAGTGACAATACCACGTGTGATCGAAGAATCGTGTGCTAGCGGCGATTCTCGTCCGAGATTGCCTTCAAGGCGGTCCTCAATCCGTGGATTCGAGTTCAAAGCTTCACCCGGTGGGTGAAGGATTTGATCTGGAACTCACGGATTCGGGCTGCCGCGGCGAGGCCTGTGAGACAATCTGGTGCTGATAGATGAGGGGGAGCGCGTCGCGGGTCTGCTGACGGCCGGGCCGTCGCCGACGCGGAGCTGGTTGTGTGCCGGATGCACCACTACGAGTGCTTGGCCCAGAAGTCGAAGAACACGCTCTCGTCGAAGGCTTCGTCGACAATGTGGCCCTGGCCGGCAAACTCGACATAGACCGACTCGACGCCCGCCGCCACCAGCGCCTCATGGGTCGCCTTGACCCCAGCCTTCCAATCGGCGTCGTTGGCCCCGACGCCGTTGAAGACCGGGCGGCCGGCGAGGGCACTGGCCCATGCCGCCGGTTCGTGACTCGGGAATTCCCCCGGGGCACCGAGCAGGGTGGCAAAACGGTCCGGGCGCGCCAACATGAACGCGAACGCCACGTGTCCGCCGTTGGACACGCCGGCCAGGTGCACCTTCGCCGCATCGCCGCCATAGCACCCGAGCACCTCGTCCAGAATCCGGAATGTCCGCGCCGCCTCGTCGAGGAAGTCGCTCTTGACCGAGTAGGGGATCACGACGCGGTACCCGTCGACCCCCGGCCCGCCGGAGAGGTAGTTGCTCCACACCCGCTGCGCGCTCCGCCGGCCGCCAGATCCGCCCGGAAGGAACAGGATCGTCGAGGCCGTCGGATTGTCGGGCGTCGGATGGTGGACGAAGTACGGGCTCGCCGGCGTGCTCCTGACATCCTGCAGCGTGCCCGTCTGCACAGGAACGCAGTCGGTTGGCTTTTGCGGCGCGTTGGCCACGAGGGCAGGCGTGGGCGTTGCCGCGGGGAGAGGCGTCGCCGCGGCCTGGGGCTGGGTGCAAGCGAGGAGCATCACGCCGCCAAGAACAAGAACCGAACGCATGTGGGAGATCTGGCGCATGCCCGTCACCCTCCTATCGGGTGTTCCCCATTTCACGCTTGCCTCGGATGTCCCGGCCCGCCGGTTGCCTGGTCTTAATGATAGATTCTGCCGGCTTCGCAGAGAACACGGCCCCTGGCGGTTGTCACCTACCAGAGCTGGTAGTTCTCCGTCCGCGGCAGCTCGGAGCCCGTTGAAGCCGAGGAGTTGCCGCGATGCGAGCGCTGATGCCCGCTAGCGCACGAGAGACCCTGTGGTACACAATTCCGCTACTCGCTCGCCGAAGGGTGTCAAGGCTTTCCGAGCGACCTCGCCACCATGCTGAAGCCTCTCGACGTCGGCATCCTGCACTACACCTGTCCGCCTGTTGTGGGCGGCGTGGAGCGGCTCACGGCCATCCACGCGCGCCTGCTGACCGGCCACGGCCACCGGGTACAGTTGCTGGCCGGCCGCGGAGCCCAGCTTGGTGGTGTTGCGGCAACCACGCTGCTCCCCGAGCTGGACTCGAAACATGCCGCGGTCCTGTCGTTGAACGCCACGCTGGAAGGGGGCGAGGTGCCCTCGGCATTCGACGCGCAGGTATGCCGACTCGAGGGCCAACTGCGTGCGGCGCTTGAAGGCCTGGACGTGTGCCTGGTTCACAACGCTTTCAGCCTGCACTTCAATCTCCCGCTCACCGCCGCGCTGCACCGGCTGGCCGGGACGATCCCCACCAGATTGGTGGCCTTGTGCCACGATCTGTCGTGGACCAATCCACTCTATCTGCCCGGCATGCGCGAGCGG
>JACQVT010000474.1 GCA_016209665.1 Planctomycetota bacterium
ATCGCCGATCTGGGCCACCAGTGCCCGCGGTACGCACCCTGGTCTTCATTGTCTTGGCTATCGGAAAAGACTGGGGTCAGAGCGCACTTAGTCAATAGTGCGGTAGCGCGGGGAGGACAGATTGAAGGGAGATGCAGCACGATTCGAGGGTGGATGAAATGGACAGCAGCGACTGGGATCGACAGGAGCCGTTGGAGAGCGCCTGACATGGAAAAGAGCACCACAAACGCACGCGAACCCAGCGGAAACGCCGACTTGAGGCTTGAAACGCGCGGGGCAGTTTCCGTACCCTATACGAGGGGCCCCGGGGGGACACCTCATCTCGATCGCGCGATAATGCGGAGGACCACCCATGAGAACCAGAACCGGAATCGTTGCCGTCGGCGTGTTGGCGGCTTGGCCCGCGATGTCGGCGGGGGCGGTGGTCGTCAGCCTGAACAATCCGGGCAGCACGACGCTTCATGAGGTGGAGGTGGTGCCGGGTGGGACGTTCAGCGTGGATGTGAATGTAACCGTAGATCAGGTTTCTGGCGTTGGCTGGTTGCAGTTCGCTCTCCGGGCCAGTACCAGCGGCGTGTTTGACGTCTCGGACCTGACCGCCAATGCACCTTGGATCCGCTACGGGACAGGTATTGTGGGCGGTATGGACGACACTTCCAGCTACGGTGGCCTCTTGTACCTCGGTGATCCTCCAAGATTCGGGCCTGGTTCGGCCACGGTTGCTTCAGTCCGGATTGCCGTCGATCCGGTGTCATCTCTGGGCACCTATACCATCGACGCAGTAGGGATCACGTGGGCCGGGAGTCCAGTAATCCCGGAGCATTGGCCTGGCCAACCCGGGCCCAGCTTCATTGTCCGCGTCCTACCTGAACCGGCAACCTTGCTGTTACTGTTGCCTGGAGTCTTGCTCGTCCGCCGACTGCATTAAGACAGGGACCACATGGTTCGAGAGTCAGGGGACATGTCATGTCGAAGCGAAGATTGGCATTCACGTGCGCGCTTATGACCTCCGCGACCATGACCTCCGGCGCCGCCAGGGTGGCCGCGGTGACGCTCCAGGTGGCTGGCGTGCCCGGCGTCTACCAGCTTCGGCTGAGCTACGGCAACTACTACTCCGCCGCCCTCACTCGTAGCCCAGGTCGCGCAGGTGTTGTTCGCTGAGGCCGAAGTGGTGTCCGACCTCGTGCAGCACCGTCTTGCGGATTTGGTCGACCATCTGGCGGCGGGTGCGGCACATACGTTCGATGTTCCGGCGGTAGATGACGATCCGCTCGGGCAGGCGGTAGGGGGCGTCGACGTTCCGTTCGGTCAGCGGCGTACCCTGGTACAGGCCCAGCAGACCCCGCGGGTCGTCGATGCCGACATCCTCGCAGACGGCCTCGTCCGGCATGTCCTCGATATCGACGACGATCTCCTCGAGGTAGCGGTGAAACCCCTCGGGGATGGACGCCAAGGCATCCTCGACCACCGCCTCGAACGCCTCGTCGCTCAAACGCATGAACTCACCTCCCGGCGCGCGAACCGGCCGTATTGTAGCCCGACGGCCGACTTGTTGTCTCGATCCGCTGCTCCGTACAATGCGCCGCGACCGCCGACCGGCCGCTCGTCGTTCCGCCGTCCATCTGAAAAGGAGCAACATCGTGCCTCGGATCCAATCGAACCATCGTCTGGTCGTCGCCGGCCTGGCCGCCCTCGCCCTCGTCGGTTGCGGGCCCATGGCCTACAAGATCGTGCCCGTCCCCGTGGACCGCACGCTGGAGGAGACCGTCCTGATCGACGAGGGCGGCTGGTCCCCCGCCAAGATCGTCCTCGTGGACGTCGAGGGGATCATCTACAACATGCACAAGCCCTCGCTGTTCGAGGAGGGCGAAAACCCCGTCTCGCTGTTCGTCGAGAAGCTGGACAAGGCGGCCAAGGACCCGACGGTGCGGGCCCTGGTGCTGCGGATCAACTCGCCCGGCGGCGGCGTGACCGCCAGCGACCTGATGTACCAGGAGATCCAGGCGTTCAAGCGGCGGACGGGCGGCAAGCGGCCGGTGGTGGCGGTGCTGATGGACGTGGCCGCCAGCGGCGGATACTACATCGCCTGCGGGGCGGATGAGATCGTGGCCCAGCCCACCACGGTCACCGGCAGCATCGGCGTGATCATGCAGCTCATCAATTTCGGCGGCACGATGGACAAGATCGGCGTCGAGGCCACCGCCATCACCTCGGGCCGGCTGAAGGACGCCGGCTCGCCGTTTCGCAAGCTGCGGCCCGAGGAGCGCGAGGTCTTCCAGAAGCTGGTGGATCAGTTCTACGGGCGGTTTGTCTCGGTGGTGGTCAAGGGCCGGCCGAAGCTCACCGAGGAGCAGGTCCGCAAGGCCGCCGACGGCCGCGTCTACTCCGCCGAGCAGGCCGTCGAGCTGGGCCTGGTCGACCGCGTCGGCTCGCTGCGGGACGGCTTGGCCGACGTCAAAAAGCAGATCGGCTCCGACCGCGTCCGCGTGGTCATGTATCACCGCCCGCTCGGCTGGAGGCCCAACGTCTACGCCCAGTCGCCGCCCGCCGCCCCCCAGGTCAACATGGTCAACGTGCAGATCCCCGAGGAACTCGTGCTGCCCCAGGCCCGGTTCATGTACCTGTGGACGCCCGGACTGTGATGACGGATCGGGGCCCGGGGCTCGGGGTTCGGG
>JACQVT010000053.1 GCA_016209665.1 Planctomycetota bacterium
CGGCGGCCGCGGCGGTACTGGTTCGGACCGACTGGAACTACGCCCAGACTCGATTGGCCGCGTGGGAGAAGGAATTCGCGAACCAGCCGGATTTCCTTGAAGCCCTGGCCGAGCACTACCGCGACAACGGCCCGCTGGTCAAGGCGGAAGCCGCTCTCAAGCGAGTAATCGACGTGGCCCCCGACGTGTGGCGGTATCGAGACCTGGCCCGGGTATACCGCTCTCTCGGGGACACGGACGGCTACGTCCAGACTTTGGAGAAGGCACTGGAGCAACCGGAGATGGGACTGGCCCACACCAGGGTGCGGGTCGAGCTGGCCCGGCATTTCATGGACAAGAAGGAATGGGACACAGCTCTGTCATATGCACGGGAAGCGGCCCGGAGCTACTCGGGTGACTCCCTGGAGTGCTTGGCTGACTGCTATGAGGCCATGGGCGATTTGGAACGGGCTGAAGAGTGGGTCCGCAAGTGTGCCGAACGATATCAGCAGACGGGATATGAATGGTTCTTCTGGTGCAAACGGACGGGCGTGGGCGACGTCGAGGCGGCCGCGCGACTGGCGAAGGAATCCCTCGAATCGAAAAGCGGGGAGCAGTCGACGCTTGCGGAAACCACGGGCGTCTTCCTGCTGCTCAGTCGAGAGACTGCCAAGGCGGTCGACGTGTTCCGCACGGACTTCGATCGCAACCACAACCCGTATACCGGTCTGCACTGTGCTCTGCTTCTGGACGAGTCGGGCGATCACCAGGGCTGCGAGTGGACTCTTCAAGCCATCGTCGAGCGCGGCGAGCGGTACAAGTCTGGAGGGGAGATCCTGAGCCAGGAGATCGATCTGGCCCATCTGATGCAGACCGCGATCGCTGACAACGGCAAGCTGAAGATCGATGCGGTGGAAAGCCTCATCAAGCGAGCCGGCGACGCCGAGGGTACGAACCTCGAGTATTTCGTCGGTCGTTTTCTCGAGCTGCACGGCGAGAAAGAACACGGGCGGGAGTTCCTGCTGCGGGCGGCAAGATCGGCGAGCACGAACAAATACAATCACATCCTGGCCTGCGATCGACTCCGCCGTCAGGGCGTCAAGTTGGACACCCAGCCGGCGGAAAGCCAGCCCGCCGCGAGTCAACCCTCCGGCGCGAGGCAGCAATCATAGGCCACCTTTGGGTGGCCGCGCGCATGGACCCATTCGTGGCCGTTACGCCTCGGCCCACTGCTTGCGGAGAAGTTCGGCGGCGAAGGGGACGGCAGTTTCGCGGTCACCCTTGCAGCCGCATTCCAGGCTGACGAAGTCCTGGTAGCCGATCATCTTGAGGCCCTTGAAGCCCTGCACGTAGTTGTCGGTCTCACCGTCCTCGCCGGGCATCTTGCGGCCGCGGCGGCTGGCCATGTGCACGTGGTGCAGGTAGTCGCCGGCGGTCAGAAAGGCGCCCAGATCGCTGGTCTCCTCCCAGGTCATGTGCCAGAAGTCGCCCATCAGCGCAACGCCGGGGTTCTCGACGTCGCGGCAGATCGAGGCGGCGTCGGCCAGGGTGCGCAGAAAGTAGCACTCCTGGCGGTTGAGCGGCTCGAGCAGGATGCGCGTGCCGGCCTTGGCGGCGTGGTCGCCCAACTCGGCCAGCAGCGCGCCCTCGCGCTTACGGTCCTTCTCGTCCCAGCGGGCAAAGCCGGTGAGCAGCCGGCGGGCCTCCTGGTGCGACAACGAACCCTGCTTGTCCTGCCCGTTGAACGACGGGACGATGATGACGCCGGTCGAGCCCAACTCGCCCGCCGCCGACAGGATGCTCTTGAGGCTGGCCATGCACTTGTCGCGGATCTCCTTCTTGTCGGCGATGAGCCACCCCTCGAAGCCGGCGCAGATGGCGCTGATCTTGATCGGCCGGCCCTTCAGGGCGTTTTGCAGCTCCTTAACGCGGTCGGCCAGGCCGCGCCCGCCGACCTCAAAGCCCTCGAAGCCCCACCGCTCGCAGTTGTCGAGCTTGGCGGCCAGGCTGTCGCCGGCCATCGGCCCTTCCTGACTCGACAACCGCAGTTTCGCCTCCCGCGGCGGCATGAGGGGGGCGTAGCCTTCCGCCGCCCGCACGCTGTTCGACGTGCCCACCACTCCGGCGCCTGCTGCCGCCGCCGCCGCCGCCAGCATCTCCCGTCTGCTTACGCTCACTTGAGGATCTCCTGAAAAACCACGTCGTGATCGACTCGACAAGATCGAACCATTGTGGACCCGCGGCGGGACAACGTCAACGCGGGAGGGCTTCCCGTGGAATGCACGGGTCTGGCGACGGTTTGTGGCACAGTCGCCCTCGACTGTGGACACTGACTCCCGACGAACCCAGCCGAGGGCGGCTGGGCCACCGACCCGCCACAAAACTCCGCCACACCGCGAATGCACAACGAGCAGCCAGGCTCCATCGGGCCGTCCCGGCCCGTTGCGGAGTGCCCATCGCAATCGAAACGAGCCGCCGGGCTGCACCCGACGGCTCGTCCCTTCCCCTCCTCGTGGTCGCTCGGATAACGCTCGTGCGGCGATCGCCCCGCGTGGAATCGCCGGCTCGGCGTTCGCGTTCCATGCGCGTCACCACGTGTGAAGCTCCTGCTCATCCTTGTCGAGGTTGATCACCTCCGCGACCTGCGGCGCAGCATGGCCAGGCCCCCGAGGGCCAGCAGGGCGGCCGACGCGGGCTCGGGCGCGATGCCGGGGACTCGGAAGACCAGGAACTCGTCGTGGTTGAAGCCGTTGATCGGCACGGCATAGGGTCCCGGCGTGCTCCCGCCGCTGTCGTACCAGATCCACTGGGCGTTGCTGGGGATGTTGGGCAGCACCAGCGAGCCCCACGGGTAGAAGTACGGGGTGGTGGGCGTCGGGGGGTCGTTGTCGTAGCCGGGAGCGGTGCTCGGGGCCACCCACAGGTTGTTGAGGGTCGCATAGGCGATGGCCGCGTCCACCTGGGTCTGCGTCGGCATGGTGAGGTAGGGCCAACTGCCCGACATGCCGAAGATCTGCTGGAGGTACGCGCCGGCGGGGAACACTTCCCACACGCTGCTGCCGGTGACGATGGAGGTCGAGGTGGTGGTGTTGGTGAAGATGCCGATGAACCCCTGGGCCACGCTGAAGTCCGACGCGGTCGCCACGTAGAGGTAGTCGGTCGGCGGCCGGCCCGTGGCCGTGAAGTTGTAGGAGACCGCCCAGTTGGTCCCGCCGCCCGCGTAGAAGTTGGTCGCCAGCGGCGTCCCGAAGTACACGTCGAACTGGTTGTCGACCGTCAGCCAGGCGTCCCAGTTGTCCGCTTGGGCGATGCCGCCCGCAAGGGCCGCCGTGATGCCGCACATCATGATTCGGGAGAGTTTCATGTTCGTGCTTCCTTTCTTGTCGTCGTAACAAGGTTGGACCTTGGTTCCCGCTCCTGTGATCGATTGGGTCGTTCTGCCTCAGGCGAGCCCTCCTCGCCGGCGTCGCAGCAGGGCGATGCCGCCCAGGGCCAGCAGGCCGATCGAGGCCGGCTCCGGCGTGGGATACTCCTCGATTTCGACCACTCCCTGGAACGCGACGCCGGTCGCGTCCGTGTACTGCAATAGCTTGCGGATCTCGATCTTGGTACCCGGTGGGAGCGAGTTGAAGTAGAAGTCGAGCGTGCTGCCGCCTGGGCTGCCCGGAGTGTAGACGGTGGACAGGCCCGGCGCGGGCACACCGTTCGCGAAGAACATCGGCGGCGTCGGGGTCGGCACCACCCACTCCCAGCCCGGCGTCAGGATCTTCTCGTGCCAGTCGGTCCAGGGCTGCGTGGGGCCGATCACCAGAGATTCGTGCAGGTAGAAGGGCTGGAACGGCGCGGCGGTGAACGGCCCACCGAGGGGGTCGGTCAGGTGCTTGCGCCAGGGTGGGCCGTTGGGATCCAGGACGACGGTTTGCGGACTGGCCGCGTTTCCGACGTCCCAGCCCGTACCAGTGGTATTCATGGGGATGCCGCTGGGCAGGGCCCCGATGTTACCCACGCCCTGTCCGTGGGCGGCGCTCGCGGCCATCAGGATGCCGCCCAAGCCGATGCCGATCGTTGCCACAGTCTTCTTCGCGTTCATGTTTGTGCTCCTTTTGAAAAGGGGTTGACTGTTTACGGTTACTGTTTGGTCACATTTACCTGCGCACTTGCGCCGACGCGGCGACGCGGCAGCAGGACCAGCCCGCCGAGGCCGATCAGACCGAGGGTCGCCGGTTCGGGGATTTTCACGAAGTTCAGGATTACGTCGTCCATGAACAGCTCGGTCGTGGGCACGATCTGGCCGTTGATGTTGAGGAAGAAGTGACCCCAGTTCGTGAACTTGATTTCGATGGAGGACGCCGGGGCGGCGAACTCGAAGCGGTAGGTGTGGTTGTCGGTCCCGAAGATCGAGTTGGCGGCCGAGTCCGGGCAGGCCAGGTACGTCGTGCTGTAGCCGGTGACGTCCAGGCCGAAAATGCCGTCGTGCCCGTGGTACCCGCTGTAATCGTCCTCAAAGCTGCCGTGCTGCACGAGATTCAGCGAGCGATTGAGCGCGGGGCCGGGTGTCGGGACCAGCGGGGCGGCCACTCCGGAGGACGTCGTGGTTCGTGACACAACATTCACCTGCATTCCGCGAGTCTGCATCTCTCGGCTCCTTTCTGAAGGGTCAGTGATCCCTTTCGGTTTCAGGCCCGGTATCGCCGTCGCCCGCGGAGCACGATCAGTCCGCTCGAAGCCATCAGCGCCAGGCTCACCGGTTCCGGCACCGCGTTGACGATGATGTCGTCGAGCACCAGTTCGGTGGTCGTCGAGTCGTATCCCCCGACCGCCTCGCGGAGCGTGAGTGGGCGGCGGGGGAGGGACCCGCCGCCCATTACCGCTTTGGAGGAGGAGGAGAGGTTTCGCGTCCTCGGCGAGCAACGACCGTTGCGCCCGCCGGATTCTGTTCGTCGTTCTCGTTCTTCCCCGGTCACGATGTGGGCGGCGGGGGGAGGGGACCCGCCGCCCATTACCGCTTTGGAGGAGGAGGAGAGGTTTTCGGCCCGTGGCGGGTGCTCTCGCGTTCACCCGCGATATTCCGTCCCTTCGTCTCCATCATCCTCGCCCTTTTGGGGGGCGACGGGCGCTTTCACGCCCGTCGCCCATGCTTGAGTAGAGGAGGAGAGGAGGAGGAAACCCGTGCAATCCGTCGGACGTGCCTTGCCGTCGCTCGCCCCGACGGGAGTTGTTCGCGTTCGGCCAGGATGGCGGCGACCATCCGTTCGATCAGCGCGGGTTCATCGGCGGTGGGTATGTACCAGTGCGTCCCTGCCGCCCTCACGCTGCGTTCGACGTCGTCCTCGTGGCACGCGGCCACCGCGATCACCGTCGACTCGCTTGCTTCGGCGCTGAGCAGCCGAAGGAGTTCGGCACAGCGTTCTTGGGCCGGTGAGACCTTAACGATCACGACCACCACGCGGTTCCGCCGTACCGTCCGCAGGACCTCGATCGCCTCGTCGGCCACCAGGCAGAGCCAGCGATGTCTCACGCACATCCGCTTCAGGCTCGCCGTCGGTTCCCCGCCGACCGCCACCACCGCCACCGAGTTGTCAGGAACTGCTTTCACCTGATCGCTCCTTACGTCTGCGGCCAACACTATGACAACCCCCGTGCCAACCCGCAGAGCAAAAATCGGAATTCTCGTAAGTCCTGTATCAACAATGGAATGCATCGGGTGTCCGAATCGCCGATGGGTGGGCCGACCGAGTCGGAATCTCTGGGCCATTTTGGCCCAGCGCGGGCGGCGAGCGAGTCAGGACAAACACTTGCGGCCAACCGGTCCATTTTGCCCGCGCGGTCCAAAATGGACCGACAGGAGCGTTGGCTCCGAATAGTGACGACTCGATGTTGGCGAACAGAGGCCGGAATCAGGTCCTCTGTTTCCTCTGCGATCTCCTGTTCAATCCCTTGTCTTCTCTTTGCCCGGCCACAGACCGTCGTCCAACCCGAACGGCCAATGGGAACGGACAGGTACAGTTCCGCGAAGAACCACGGTATAGTGATCGACCACTGTCCGAGCGGAGTGTTGGGTGCCGGTGTACGGGGGAACCCGAAAGAGAGGGGTTTCGTGCGACAACAGCGACTGTTCGGTCAGATGATCGGCATGGCATCGGCCTGGCTTCTGGCCTTTGCGGGACTCGCGGTGGTCGCGGCCGAAGACGAGAAGAACGCGGCTGCCCCGCCCGCTGCCAGCCAACCCGGCGGTTACACCCTCGCCTGCTATTACTTTCCCAACTACCACATTGACCCCCGGAACG
>JACQVT010000478.1 GCA_016209665.1 Planctomycetota bacterium
CGCAAGCGAGTGGGTCGTGTCTACCCGTCGCTGGCGCTTCGGGCTCTGAAAAGCCCACGTCGGTGTCGCCGCCCAGACTGTCACGCACCCTGTCGCCCACCCGGGATTCCAGGACGGTCCGTCACATGTCGACCGGCGGCGAGTTCACGACAGGCGCTCATGCCAACGCGGCCTTGAGGTCGTCGATCAGGTCGTCGGGGTGCTCGATGCCGATCGAGAGGCGCACGGTGGCGGGGCTGAAGCCGCTGGCCCGGCGGGCCTCCTCGGAGATCGACGAGTGGCTCATCACCCACGGCGCCTCGGCCAGCGACTCGACCCCGCCCAGCGACTCGGCCAGCGAGAACAGTTGCAGCCGCTGGAAGAACTGATCGAGGCTCACGCGGTCGAGGTTGGCGTCGAAGCTGACCATGCCGCCGAAGCCCTTCATCTGCTTTTTCGCCAGGGCGTGTCCGGGATGCGTCTCCAGGCCGGGGTAGTAGACCTTGCTCACGTTGGGATGGCCGGCGAGGAACCGGGCGACGGCCATCGCGTTACGCTGGTGGGCCTCCATGCGGTAACCCAGCGTCTTGACCCCGCGGAGCACCAGCCAGGCGTCGAACGGCGAGCAGGCGGTGCCCAGGGCATTGACCAGAAACGCGAGCCGCTGGGCGAGTGTCTCGTCGCGGACGATGATCGCCCCGCCCACCACGTCGCTGTGGCCGTTGAGGTACTTGGTGGTCGAGTGGACGATGATGTCGGCGCCCAAATCGAACGGCCGCTGCAAGTACGGGCTCATGAACGTGTTGTCGGCGATGCTGAGCAGGCCGTGCTCGCGGGCGATGGCGGTCATGGCCGCGATGTCGACGACGTTCAGCAGCGGGTTCGACGGCGTCTCGATCAGGATCGCCCGCGTGTTGGGCCGGATCGCCTTGCGGACCGCGTCGGGGTCCTGCATGTTGACGAACGCGGTGGCGATGCCCATCGGGGCCAGGGCGCTGGTCAGGAACCGGATGGTGCCACTGTAGATGTCGGCGCCGGTGACGATGTGGTCGCCGGTCTTGAACAGAAACCCGATCGTGGTGAAGGCAGCCATGCCGGTGCAGGTCACCCAGGCCGCCGTGCCTCCCTCCAGGGCGGCCAGGTTCTCCGCCAGCGCCTGGCGGGTCGGGTTGCCCGAACGGGTGTAGTCGTAGCCCTTGTTGACGCCCAGCCGCTCGAAGGCGAACGTCGACGACGGGTAGATCGGCGTGGTCACCGAGTTGTAGGCGGTGTCTTTGTACACGCCCTGATGGATGGCCAGCGTCTCCAGCCGGTAGTTTCTTTGCTCCTTGTTCTTCATGGCGTTTGATTCTCCGAGCCCGGGTCGAATTCGAGGACCGGCAAGGTCGGCCACCAGTATAACGGGCGGCCGTCGCTCCGGCGAGGGGGTCGCCGTTCTCGCGCGAAGATGCGCAGGGACAAGCCCCGCGGCTCGTTTCACGGTGCTTTCGGGCTTGACGGCCGCGGCGAATTGACGATATTCTTCTCTTGTTACAGGCGTATCCGGCATGGTTCCTCCGGCACCTGCCGATGGCGCCCCAACCTTCATAGGGAGACCAAGTCATGTGCCATCATTGTCTCGGACACGAACCAAACGGCGTATCACGGCGGGAGTTCTTCGCGGCCGCCGCGGGAGCGGGCGTGGTCGGCGGGTTCCTGCTGCGGGCGGCAACGGCGGCGGAATCGGCGGCGGTGACGGGGAGCGATGAACCCGCCGGCGAGTGGCCCGAGGTCCGCGTGGCCTACCTGCGGCAGAAGGCCAAGTTCTGGCTCGGCTGGCCCGGCACATCCTGGGAGAACCGGGCCTACCCGGAGTTCATGACCAAGTCGCGCGGGCTCATCGAGAAGTTCGGCCACCAGACCAAGGTCCGAGTGAACTTCGAGCCCGAGCCGCTGTACGACGACGCCGGGGCCGAGGAGTTCATCAAGAAGATCCAGGCCGACAAGCCGGCCGGCGTCATCCTCGTACCGGTGCACATGCACGAGTGGGGCCGCGTCACCAAGATCGCCAAGGCCGGCATCCCGACCATCGTCTACGCCCCGCTGGGGGTCTGCTTCACCGGGCACGTGCGGCCGATCTGCCGCGAGAAGGGCGTGCACGTGATCTCGACCGCCGACTTCGAGATGACGCCGGTGCGGTTCGGGCTCAAGATGGTCCGCACCCACCACGAGATCCGACGGACGCGGATCGCCCGACTCGCCGGCAACGAGACGAAGGACGAGGTGCTGGAGCCGTTCGGCGTGCAGCTCAGGCGGCTGCCGCGGGCGGTGTTCGCCGACGCGTTCAAGACCATCCGCGACGATGACGCCGACGTGCTGGCGATGGTCGAGGACTACCAGCAGGCGGCCGACAAGGTCGTCGAACCGGCCCGGCAGGACCTGATCAACGCGGCCAAGAACTACTTCGCGTCGCTCAGGATCCTCAAGGAGCACGACTGCCAGGGCATCACCATGGACTGCCTGGGGGCGGTGTTCGACAAGCAGATTCCCTGCCCGCCTTGCATGGCCTGGTCGAAATTCCTCGACGTCGGCGTCCCCGCCATCTGCGAGGCGGACATCAACGCGGTGATGTCGCACACCCTGTGCTGCAAGCTGCTGGACAAGCCGGGCTTCATGCAGGACCCGGTGCCCGAGACGGTCAACAACACGCTGATCGGGGCTCACTGCGTCTGCCCGACGCGGCTCAACGGCTACGAGAAGCCCCGCGAGACGTTCATGCTCCGCAGCCACAGCGAGTCGGACGTAGGCGTGTCGGTGCAGGTCATCTGGAAGCCCGGCCAGGAGGTCACGGTGATGCAGATGACCGGTCCGGGCAAGATGATCCTGGGCAAGGGCAAGGTGCTGCGCAACTTCGAGACGCCGCCCGCCGGCGGCTGCCGCACCTCGGTCGAGCTGGCCATGGACGGCCCGGCCGACATCCGCGACACCAAGGGCTTTCACCAGTTGTTCATCTACGGCGATCACGTGAGCGACTTTGAGGCCTACGCGCAGATGTACGGCATCGAGACGGAGCATGTGTGAGCAAGAGGGACGAAGAGGATGAAGGAGGAGGGATGAGGGGGATGAAGAGGATGAGGGACGACCGATGACGAGCCGCGGGGTTTATCCCCGCGCATCTCCGCGCGAGATACGCGCCGCGGCTCGCGGACGGTTCTCGTTAAATCGCGACAAACCGTGTTCGCGTCCGACGATTGGACGGCGTGATACCCGAGACTTATTATCCGCCCTGCCGTGTGGAGGGAGTCGGGCATGAATCGTGTGATTCGGGCGTGCGTCGTTGTCAACATCGTCGGGTCGACGGCCTGGGCCGACTACGTGCCTTCGGCCTATCCGCCCGTGGAGCCCGTCATCACCGACGTGCGCCTGACGACACCGGACAGACTCTCTGCCGGCGGACCCGTCAGGATCAGGTTTCAGGTTACGGCGAAATCGCCAGTCAGGTCGCCCGCAAGGCTGTTCCTGCACCTCGTCCGCGATGACAAGGTGTATCACGTGGCCGTGTTGCCCGGCGGTCGCGATGCGATTCCAGCCGACCGGTTTGTGCCGGGCCGGGCCATCGAGTTGGGTCCCTTCGAGACGACACTGCCGACAGATTTGTCGGGTGGCGCGTACAAACTGGTGGGCGGTGTGTACCGGGAGCCGACCGTTGCCGAGAAACTGGTCACGATCATGGGACCTGCGGATAACGGACCGGCTGGAAGCCGGTCCCACACAGAAGAAGACCGCTTTCCCCAACCGCCGCTGATCATCAACACCGGCACGTTCTCCGACAAGTTCGGCACGCCCCA
>JACQVT010000481.1 GCA_016209665.1 Planctomycetota bacterium
AACCAACGACGTCCTCACCTACACCGTCGGCGCGATGGTCCCGGTCTCACCGACCACCACCATCGGCGGCCTCACGCTGACCGACCCCAACAACGGTAACGCCAACGTTACCGCCGGCGGGATCCTGGGCGGGCACACCGGCCAGGTCCACGTGAACACTGACGGCGTCACGGCCGGCGCCTTCGCCTTCAGTTACCGCGTGAGCGACGGCGTCGACCTGTCCAACACCGCCACCGTCCGCGTGTACGTCCAGGGCGGCGAGGTGATCATCACCGAGGTCATGTACAACCCGGCCAACGAACCCGACAACCAGTGGGAGTGGGTCGAAGTCAAGAACCTCACCGGCTCGGCCGTCACCCTGAGCGCCATGTACGACGCCACGATGAACACCGATCACGATCTCAACCTGTCCGGCAAGTCGGTTGCCGCGAATGACACGGTCCTCCTCGCCCCGGGCGGCGCCAGCGGCGACATCCCGGGCGGAGGCCGCACGGGAGCTGAGTTCCTGACCGAGTGGTCGCCGCTGCCGTCCGGGAAGGTCGTCTGGGCCGCCAGTTGGCCGGCTCTCAACAACTCCGGCGACAGCATTCTGCTGTTCGACGCCGCCGGTCGCCTGCTGGACATGGTCGAGTACCAGGCCGATGGTGTGAACTGGCCGGTCACCGCCGTCACCGGCGGCTCCGAGAGCATCTATGTGACCTGCGGCAACATGACCGCCGTCGGCAACGACAACTACGCGAGTTGGGAGTTGTCGGCGGACGGCGTCGACAACGCCTGGGCTACACCCGACACCGAAGGCGGTCTGAACGACAGCGACGTCGGCAGCCCGGCGACCGAGCCCGCGTGCGTTCCGCCCACTTCGATCGAAGCCCGCAAGCTGTTCTACAACCAGTCGTTCTATGACGGCAACAAGGTCGCGATCGACCCGGCCCCGATCGCCGGCGCGAACAACGACGACGCCGACGCGATCGACAACGGCGGTCTGTTCGCCACGGTCAACTGGCCGGCCAAGACTCCGCTGATGACTGGCGGCGGCCAGGCGACGCTCGCCAACTGGAGCGGCTACGACAAGGGCATCAACGGGCTGATCTACGATGTCGCCAACCCAACGGCAACGCCGGTGGTGGGTGACTTCGTCTTCCACAACATCGGGAAAGCCGGCACCGTCGTGCCGGCCCCGGGTAACCTCGTGGTGCCGACGGCGTTCGCGACGCAGGACCTGGGCGGCGGCGTCACCCGCGTGTTGATGACGTTCACCGGCCTGACGAACACCTGGTTGCGGGTGGAGGTGGGAACGGGCTTCGGCCTGGCGGCCTCCGAGGTCCATTACTGGGGCAATGCCGCCGGCGACACGGGCCAGGGCAACACGGTCCCGAACATCCTGGTGAGCCCAACGGACGAGATCTGGGTCCGCACGCATCCGACGACACCGTTGGCACGGTCGCCAGTGCAGGATATGGCCGACGTCACCAAGGACGGTATTGCCAGCCCGACGGACCAGATTTACGTCCGCACGCATCCCAGCACGCCGCTCAACGCGGTGAAGATGATTACCAGGTAGCTTTCCGGGAGGGGAAGGAAGCCTGAAACCCGGGCGCGGGGGGCCCCCGCGCTCGGTGCATTTTTACCCGGGGTTTTTGTTGACGACTCGATGGTCCGATGGCATCCGTAATCGCCTCTGGCGTGCGGCACGGACCCCAGCGAAATCTCGCGGGGGCGGGTCCTGAGATAGGGCGGCGCAACAAAAGAGGCCGACTTCGCTTACGGGCGGAAGTCGGCCCCCCTTCGGAGAGAGGTCTCAACGTCTGTGCGTCATTACAGGGTCTTTCCCCTCCCTGCGGTTCGTTCTCGTGTTGACTCCTCGCCGAAGACGCCCTCCGCAGTCTCGCTACGCCGGTCCCCGTTCTGCAATCGCAATGCCAATCTCGGCCTCCAGCGCCGAATCAACTACAACATCTGAATCCCAAACGACTTGCGCGACAACCTGGGGGTGCGACGGCCCATCGTCCGAACCGTCGGGGAGCGAGTGTACTCGCATCGCTGCGAGGCCGTTCGCACCGGGCCGAGGACAGCCGGTCGACTACAATCACGCACCGGCGGGCATCGAACGCGGCCGCGGAGGCGTCCCAGGGGCCCGGCACGGACCTTGCTTGGAGAAACAGCACCTTGCCACACGTCCTGATCATCGAGGATGAACCGCTGCTCGGCCGGAACATCCGCTCGTCGCTGACCCAGGCGGGCTACCTGGCGACGGCGGTCACCACCGGCGAGGAAGGCATCGAAACGGCCGAGGCCAACGCGCCCGACATCGTCCTGCTCGACTTGCGATTGCCCGGCATCGACGGCATGGAGGTCCTGCGGGAGCTGCGGCGCCGAGGCAGCAGCGCATCGGTCATCATCATGACCGCCTACGGCAACATCGACGGGGCGGTCGAAGCCATGAAGATCGGGGCCTCGGTCTACCTGACCAAGCCCCTGGACCTCTAGGAACTCGAATTGGTGGTCGACCGCGTCCTGCGGCATCGCCGCCTGAGCGCCAACCTCGATTACATCCGCCGCCGCGAGCGCGACGCGAGCGAGTTGGACCGCATCATCGGCGAATCCGAGCCCATGAGGAGCATCAAGCGGATGATCGAGCGGCTGGTCTCGACACCGGCCCTGGCCTCGAGCTACCCCCCGACCATTCTCCTCACCGGCGAGACCGGCACCGGCAAGGACCTGGTTGCCCGGGCCATCCACTACGCCGGCCCCCGCCGCGAGTCGCCGTTCGTGGCCGTCAACTGCACCGCCCTGCCGGAGCACCTGGTCGAGGCGGAACTCTTTGGGCACGTCAAGGGGGCGTTCACCGATGCCCGCGGGGACAAGCACGGCCTGTTCGAAGTCGCCGACGGCGGCACGCTGTTCCTGGACGAGATCGGCCACATGAAACTGGCGGTTCAGGCCAAGCTGCTCAGCGCCCTGGAGGACCGGGCCGTCCGCCCGGTCGGCGGCACCGCCCAGCGCAAGATCAACGTCCACGTCATCGCCGCCACCAACCGCGACCTCGAGCAAGCCATCAAAGCGAGCGAATTCCGGGACGACCTGTACCACCGTCTCCGCGTGCTGACCATCCACCTGGCACCGCTCCGTGAACGGCGGGAGGATGTGCAGGCCCTGGCCGAACACTTCCTTCAGCTCTACGCCACGCGGTTCGGCCTGCCGGTCACGGGCATCGCCGCACCGGCGATGGAGGTGTTGCGGGCCTACGACTGGCCCGGCAACGTGCGCGAGCTGTCGCATACCGTCGAGAACGCCGTGCTGATCGCGGATGGGCCGCTGATCCGGCCCGAGCACCTCAACATGCACCCGCCGGATTCGGGCCGTCGGACGGACCTCAGCATCGGCGGGAACTGCGACCTCCGCCTGGACTTCAGTTCGCCGGCCTGCCCGAAGCTCGACGATATCGAGCACCAGATCATCCGCTCGGCGCTGGCGTCTTCGAAATACAATCGCAGCCGGGCCGCCCGCATCCTGGGCATCTCCCGCGACGCCATTCGCTATCGGATGGACAAGCACGGCGAGCCGGTGTCCGAATTGAAGCCCGAGGTCTGAACGGACGAGTGCGAATTCATTCGCACCCCGCGAACAGGCTCGCGATCACGACGTCCGGCACCCCTTCCGGGCAGGTGGGGCATCGGCCGGAGCCGTCACGGGCGGGCTGGCACAGGGGTTGCAAGGTCCCCGAGCGGCAGTCGCGGCGGCGACCCGTGACGAGCCCGATATTTCGGACGGCGACACCAGAACCTGCGACCCGAGGTCCGGCGGTCCCCATGGGACCCTCGCGCAGAGGGCACTCGTTGGGTTGATGTCTGCCAATGGCGCGACCCGCCGCGGCAGGGCTGGGTTCCACGTCCGGGTGTCCGCCGGTGATGGCCGAAAGCCGACCTTGCCCGACCACGGCTCGGCTCCGGCACCCGTCGCGATTGGGGTGCCGGAGCCACCCGCCTCGGCGGAGGCGGGTCCTATCGCACCGGCCGAAGACAGGGGCAGGGTCGCCCTTGACACGCGACGCGGCTTCGCCGCTCTCGGACGCCTTGCGTCCGTCGCTCGTCAAGGGTCGCCGCGCCCCAACCGGGGGCTTACAATCTGGAGCGAGAGAGAGGGGTCAAATGGGCATCTCGGCGCGAATGACACGAAATCGAACAGCCATCGCCCGGGCGTTCACGCTCATCGAGGTGCTGGTCGTTGTCGCGATCATCTCGGTGCTCGTGGCGATTCTATTCCCGTCGCTGCGCCGGGCCCGGGAGGACGCCCGGCGGACGGTCTGTATGGCCAACCTCAAGCAGGTCGCGGCCGGGGTGTTCAGCTATGCGGCGAGCAACCGGGACTTGGGCCCGATGGTGATGAAGCCCCTCTACGACCGCAGCCCCCGGGAGCTGCTCTCGGTCCCACCGGCCCTGGTGTCGGCCCCGCCGAACAGGGGACTGGTCAACCTCGGGCTGATGTGGCCGCGAAACACCGCCGAGGCCATGGCCTTCATCTGCCCCAGCCAACGTCTGTTCCCGTACCCCGCCGACATCCGTCTGTTGCGGACGGACTTCGTGGCCGGCAGCTACGTCTATGCCGTGCACGTTCCGGCCGGGGAGAGCCCGCCGCTGGGTGCGGTCCGACACCTGGCCCTGGGAGCCGATGATTTCACCGCCACCAAGGACGGCACCCCCATCGGCAACTATGTCCACCGCGTCGGGTACAACGTCCTGTACTCCGATGGGAGCGTGAACTGGTATCCCGACCCCAACCGCAGCATCGCCCGGCGGGCCGTCCGCTGGCCGCGCGAGTCGGAGACCAGCGAGTACGATTACTATCACGGTACAGGCCAGTCGGGCGGATATGGAGGCGCGGGAGGAACCTACGACGACGCCGTCGACCTCTTCACGATCTGGCGTTCCTTCTGCTACCGGCGACCGGACCCGTTCTAGACCTGCATGACGATCCGTAGAAAACTCGACATCACGCTGCTGGCCCTGATCGCGGTATTCCTCGCCGCGGGCGTATTGAGCTTGTGGACGGTTGGGAAGAACGCGGAGGAAACCCGCCGCTACGCCTGGATGCGCGAGCAGTCGCAGTTCACCGCCGACGTGCGGACCCACATTTACCAGCGGCTGGCCCGGCCCGTCGAACCGCTGGGCCTCACCGCCCACCAGCCTGACTCGCCGCAGCCGGTCCTCGACGACCTCACGGTGCAGATCAACCTGGCGGTCAGCGAGCGCGAGCGCGAGTTGTGGCAGGCGGTCCACGCCTGTGTCGACGAGTTAGCGAGCGCGCAGGCCAGCGAGGCGGCGGATGCCTCCGCGGTGCAGGCCATCGTCCAGCGGGCTGAAAAGCACCTCCGCGAACTGCGGGACTACTACGACCTGGACCAGTATCAATCCATCGCCCGGACCGCCCGCGCGAGCCTGATGGCCCAGGTGGCGATCAGCGTGGCGGCCCTGCTGACGGTCGTGCTGCTGATCGTCCAGATGGTCGTGGTCCGCAAGTGGCTGGTCGCCCCCATCGAGGTGCTGAAGAACTCCGCCGAGACCATTGGAAAGGGCCGGCTCGATCACCGCGTGCCCCTCGCCGGCAACGACGAGTTGGCCCAACTGGCCCGCAGCATCGACACCATGGCCCGGAATCTCGCCCAGCATCAAACCGCGCTGCTGGCGGCCCGGGAGTTGAGCGCGTTGGGCGAGTTGTGCGCCAACGTCGCCCACGGTCTGAAGAACCCGCTGGCGGCCCTCAAGACCACCGCCCAGTTGGCCGAGCGTCAGGCCGCCAACTCGTCCGAGCTGGCAGGCCTGATCCACGAGATGACCCAGCAGGTAGACCGGCTCAACCAGCGGATCGTGCGGCTGTTTGAATTCAGCCGGCCGCTCGAACTGCGACCCTCGAGCACCTCGTTCCGCGACCTGGCGGCCGCGGCCCAAGCCCAGGCCGCCCCGTCCCTGCGCAGCCGCGGCCTGACGTTGCAGATCGACGACCGCACGCGCGACCGAACCTGGCGGCTCGACGTGGACCAGCTCGGTCAGGCCCTGGCCGAGCTGA
>JACQVT010000494.1 GCA_016209665.1 Planctomycetota bacterium
CGCGGTCTTCGCCAAGAGCGGCCGGCCCGCCAACGAGCAGGCCGTCATCGCCGCCGACTACGGCACCCAGTCCGTCGTCGTCAAGGCCATGCCCGACGACCTCAAAGAAATCCAGGAACTCCTGGCCCAGATCGACCGCGAGGACGCCGGCCCCCAGCCGCTCGTCCCCGAGACCGTCCTCGTCCACAACGTCAAAGCCTCCGAACTGGCGGCCCAGCTCACCGCCTACATCCGCCAGACCTACCAGATCAACCGGCGGACGCAAACCTTCCCGGTGACGGTGGCGGGCAACGACTCCAACAACGTCATCATCATCAGCGCCCAGAAGCAGCGCCAGTTGGATGACGTGAAGGCGGTGATCGACAAGCTGGATTCGCGTCCGGCCGACTACCAGCGAGAGGTCCGTTCGTACGTTCTGAAGTACGCGGACCTGAGTTCGGCCAACCAGGTGATCGCGGCCAACTTCGCCGCCAACAAGAACCGCCCGGTCCACGACCAGGTGGACGTGAACCTGGACTCTACGACCAGTTCGCTGCTGGTGTCGGCCTCGCCCGAGAACCACGACGAGGTGGCCAAGATCATCGAGCAGTTGGACAAATCGAATATCGGCATTCAGCGCACGACGGAAACCATCAAGGTCAAGAACGTCCGGGCCACCGTGTTGGCCGAGAGGCTGAATGCGAATATCCGCCTGACCAAGCGGATCGACAAGCGAGTGAACACCTACTCGGTGGCGGTGACGGGCGACGACGCCTCCAACTCGGTGATGGTGACCGCCAACGCCGAGGACATGGCCGAGATGAAGAAGCTCATCACGGAACTCGATGTCGATCCGGGCGACGTGGACAACCGCGCCGTCACCCCCTACGTCGTCCTGCACGCCGACCTCAGCGCCGTGCAGCAGACCATCCTGAGCCGCTTCCCCACCAACCCCAACCGCACGATCCGCGACCAGGTGGCCGTGGGGATCGACTACACGACCAGCACCCTGATGGTGACCGCCTCGCCCGAGAACCAGGGCAAGGTCGCCGAGCTGATCGCCAACCTCGACCAGGCGGGCACCAACCGGCAGACCTTCACGCTGGAGATCCAGTACGCCGACCCCGACGACGTCGTGCAGACGCTGACCAACATCTACAGCAACGCCGCCGCCCGGCCCCGCGGCCAGTCGCGCCAGCCGGCGGTGTTCAACGTGCTGCAAGGGACCCGCAAGATCCTCGTCACCACCACCCCCGCCGACCTCGAGGACGTCAAAAAGCTCATCGAGCAGCTCGACGTGCCCGAGTCGACCAAGTCGCGCGACATGCGGGTGGTGACCGTCAACCGCATCGCCCCGCAGGAGATGGCCCAGATGCTGACCGAGTACCTCCGCAAGCCGGGCCGCGCCGGCCGCTACGACCAGACCCTGCTCGGCGACGTGCGGATCATCCCCAGCGCGGGGGCCAACGCCGTCGTGCTGACCGGGCCGCAGGACCGCCTGGAGGAACTGGAGCAGCTCATCGGCAAGGTCGACGCCGCCCAGCCCGACAAGGAGAAAACCGGCCGCCAGGTCGCGGTGATTCCGCTGGTCAACGCCGACCCGTACTCGGTGGCGTCGGTGATCACCACGACGTTCGGCAACCGGCGGGGCGGGGCGGTGGCCGAGGCCGACCTCGTCGAGGCCGCGGCCGAGCGCACCACCAACACCGTCGTCGTCACCGCCATGCCCGAGAAGCTCGAGAAGGTCAAGGAGATGATCCAGACCCTCGATCAGAAGTCGAACACGCCCCAGCAGCAGGTCATCCCGCTGGAGCACGCCCGGGCGGAGGACCTGGTCCAGGTGCTCACGCAGACCTACCAGAGCAGCCGCCGCAGCGGTGGCGGGGCCCCGATCGCCTTCGCCGCCGACAGCAACGGCAACGCGATCGTGGTGTCGGCGAGCCAGACCGACATCGAGGCCATCAAGGGCATGATCGCCCAGCTCGACAAGCCGGCCACGGACAAGCTCCAGGAACTGCGGGTGATGCCGCTGGAGTACATCGACGCCAACGAGACCGCCGCCATCCTGACCGAGCACTTCCGGCGGCCCGGCCGCGCCGCCGGCGGGCGGGGCTCGTCGGGCGAACTCATCGGCGACATCCGCATCCAGCCGTCGGCGGCCATGAACGCCCTGATCGTCAGCGCCTCGCCGGCGGAACTGGACAACATCCAGAGGCTGGTCCAAGGCATGGACACCGATGTCGCCGGGGCGGGCACCGCCCCTCGGATCGTCAAGGTCGAGCACGCCTCCGCCTCGCAGATGGCCGTCACCCTCACCCAGATGTTCACCGACCCCGCCCGACAGCAGCGGGGCAGCCGCACCGGCGCCGCCGACATGGTGCCCCTGATCCTCGCCGACGAGGGCACCAACAGCCTGATGGTCCGGGCCCGCACGGTTGATTACAACCTGATAGAGGATATGGTGAAGAAGCTCGATACCGCCCCCACGCTGAGCGGCATGAAGGTCATCCGCGTCAGCCGGGGCAGGGACGTGACCGCCCTCGCCCGCGACCTCGAGCGGACGATCAACCAGGGCGAGTCGTACAAGGAGCAGCAGCAGCGCGGCTACCGCGGCGGCCGGATATCGATCGGCGTCGACGAACGCGTCCCCGCCCTGATCGTTTCGGGCACGCCCGAGCTGTTCGCCCAGGTCGACCAGCTCGTCAAGGACCTGGACGTGATGAAGCCGGCCAGCGTGCAGCGGACGATCATCATCCCGGCGAAGGGCAACGTCTCGCCGGCGGACATGAAGCGGATCCTCGATCAGGTGGTCGAGCAGCAGACGGGGATGAAGCAGCGATAGAAGCGCTGCGGGGTTCATGTGGCACAGGTGCCCCGCCTGTGCTTGCACCGGCGGGACGCCGGTGCCACAGAGAATCGCGGGTGAGAATGGATTCTCATCCGGGCGGGCATTGGGAAAGATGGTGACGCATCGCCGGGGCTGGCGCGCGGCCCCGGAGGGTGTGTGCGAGTGAGGAGCAACAACATGATCGCGTCGTGGCTGTTCGTGACGGCGGCGGTACTGGGACAGACGACCCAGCCGGCGGAGACGGCGGTGCAGTCCGCGCCCCGGATCACGGTGGCCCAACGTCCGACGACTCAACCGGCGGCCGAGATACAGGCCGGGGGCGCGGCCGCGACGGCACCGGCCGAGGCGACACTGCCCGCGCCGATCGAGTTCGATGGACTATCGGGCGAGCCGGTCACCATCCAGGCCACCGAGGCCGGACTCGTTATCCAGGGCAGCAAACAGGACATCGCATACCTGAACTACCTGGCGGAACTGCTCCAGCAGCAGCCGGAGATCACGTTCCGGATCTTCGCCCTCCAGAACGCCACCGCCCGCGATCTGGCCACCAGCCTGCAAGACTTGTGGACCAAGTCCAAGACCGGCGTCACCGGCAAAATGGCCCCCGAGGACCGCCTGACCGTCATCCCCGACGCTCGGTCCAACGTCCTGATGGTGGCCGCGGGTGAAGAGAACATGAAGGCGATCGCCGGCATCATCGACCAGCTCGATCAGCCGTCGCTGGGTCCCGGCCAGGTGCAATTCACACCGATCCAGCTCAAGCACATCAAGGCCACCGAGGCCGAGCAGATCGTCAAGGATTTGCTCGACACGTTGCAGAAGCAGCGCAAGATCGACCGCGACCTGTTCAACATCAAGGCCGACGTCCGCTCGAACAGCCTGCTGGTCGCTGCGCCCAAGGCGGACCTGGACCAGATTCGCCACCTGATCGAATTGATCGATGTCCCCGTCACGGAGGAAAGCGGCGGCGTGGCCAAGGTGGCGATCTTCCCGCTGCTGCGGGCGGTGGCCGCCGACATGAAGGCCTCCCTGGACGAGATGCTGCAAGCCGGCACCGAAGCGTCCAAGGCCGCCCAGGAG
>JACQVT010000050.1 GCA_016209665.1 Planctomycetota bacterium
GGCCCAGCAGATGCTCGACGTACAGTTGTGTCGCTCGGCTCCATCGTCGTTCGGGTCGCTCATGGAACACGTAATAATCGCCGTCGTACTGGCCGTGGATGAGATCGACCGACAGCCGCGGATGATTGAAAACCACGCCGCAGCCGCCGCACCTGAACAGGCGAAAGGGGTCCGGACGCCCCGGAAACGACAGCGTCCACAGATGCCGCGAACGGCCACCGCCGCACAGTTCGCACGACGGCCGAACCACGTCCAGATCGGTCTGAGCGGCAATCATCATCCGGGCACTCCGGCTCCTGAGAGGGTGTGTGAGAACGTCCAGACTCGTCGGAACCGCGACCGTGAGGGAGCGGCATTCTGCCCCCCGGGCGTTGTCCGCCGCAGTCCGCTTGCTAGCGGGTGCGGTTCGGAAAGGGCTTCTCACACACCCTCTGAGAAGCCCATCAGGCCAGTTGGTAGCGCACGAACTTCTGGACCGGCCACGGCCAGCGGGCGTAGCGTCGCGGCTCGATGACGCGGCGGTTCAGGGCCGTCCGAACCGCCCATTTGCACCGGAACGCCGCTCGCTGAATCGCCGAGCCCGTCCGCCGCCCGATGGCCCGCAGGGCGGTGAGCACCTGGCGGGCCGCGTCCTGAGGCTCCGGCAACTGCGGCAGCTCGCGCACGATCACCGGCGAGCCCAAAGGGTTCCACCACGTCTCGTAGCGCTGGCGGTTCGTGATCTCCCACCGCCACATCAGGTACCGTTGCAGCGACCACACCATCGTGGGGCAGCCGCACAGCGCCGCCAGGTGCAACCCACCGGTCGACTGCCCGACCGCCAGGTCGCAGCCCGACAGCATCGCGATCGCCGCCTCGGAGTCGTTCGGATAGACGCTCGTGCGCACGCCGTGCTCGCCGAGCCGCCGGGCCAGTTCGCTCCAATGCGACGGCGGCCAGTTGTGCCCGCTCCGGTACGCCCGCGTCCGCGCGACGAGCACGACCCACGGTGAGTCTGGCGCGTCCGCGACCGGCCTCTCGTACCGCATGAACCGCTGATGTCGGTTGTCGCACGGCCACAGCGTGCCGTCGTAGGCCGGCCACAGTGTGTCCACCGTGCCGCCTTGCTCAGTGAGTTCCGTCACCGCTCGATCGACCAGCCCGGCGACGCACTGGCGGATGCGCTCGGCGGGCAGCAGCTCGTTCGACGCCGTGACGATCCGGCGGTCTTCGTAGGCCGTCCCCGGCAGGTAGCCCAGGTCCACCGCCTGATAGTCCAGCTTCATGCCGTTGTAGAAGCCCGCCTTGCCCGCCGGGCCGAGCACGACGAGTCGATCGTAGCCTCCGCGGGTGAAGACCCAGCGCACGCGGCCCTGCCAGGACATCAGCTCCCAGCCGATCTCGCCCACGTACGGCGCCGTCAACAGCACGCGGCTCATGATGCCTCCACCAGCACCGGCTGCGGCAGTTCGCCCACGCGCAGCCGCTGAAACTCGATGCCGTCAACCGAACCGATCGCGCCGCGCGGACACTCCAATTCACGGATCATGACTTCGATCGTCAACAGACTCAGCAGCGGCACGCACTCGCGCGGCTTCACACACGCGGTCATCCACAGCCGCCGCACCGCGTTCGGCCGCAGGTATTCCAGCACCCGTGCGTCACCTGCGAGCAGTGGCTCGAACATGCCACTATTCTGGCACGTCTCGAATGCCCAGGCCCGGGCCGCCAAGGAATCTCGTCCGTACCGCCGGACGCTTTGATATCGCAGCCTGGCCCACGTTGAGTAGAGTTGCTCGCGTCGCCAACGGGATTCGCGCGCCCACCGGCCGCGGACCAGCGGCATACCGCTGCACCCGTCCGCCCGCGGCACCCGGGCGAACGCCGGGAACCGCCGCACGAGCACGTCGATGTAGAGCTGCCGCGCCCGGCGCAGGCTCGCCGGCGTCGCCGCGAACCACTCGATCATCTGCCGATCGCACGCCGGGTGGCGGGCCAGGACGTCCCGCCGATACATTGCGGGCACCAGGACGTCGTTACGGCCGCTGCGGCCGGCGATGATGGCGTACTCCGCCCGGCACAACGGATCGTCCGCGTGAGATGCACGGAACGAATCGTCCACGTGCGATTCCCAGCGGGCCAAGCTGCCGATTGCCAGGTCCTCGCGGAGCAAGCCACCGATCAACCCCGGTTCGCCGCCGCCGTGCAGGAAATCGCGGGCCCAGCGATGCTCGTGCGGCGGACGGTCGGGTGGCACGTCGGCGTCGGTGGGCAGGTCCGATCCGCCCAGTACCCCGTGCAGGTAGCCCTCGATCAGCACCGCGCCGGCCTGCCCGGCCAACCAGGAGGCGATCGGTGCGCCGAGCGCCAGGTGCCCGGCGCCGTGCAGGCCGTCCGTGTCGACGATCGATGCCCGCAGTTGCTCCGGCAACGATCGTTCATCGAGCAGCAGGGCGTCATGCGATGCCCCCGCCACACGGGCCAATTGCCGGCCGAACCGTATGTCCTCGCCATAAGCAAACCCCGACGTGTAGCACGTCGGCACGCGGCCGAGATCGTGGCACATCGCCAGGAACATCCGCGAATCGAGCCCGCCGCTGAGCCCCTGCAGGACCGGGGCGCGGCAGCGAGTCATCCGGTCGATCGTCGCCCGCGAGGTTTCGACGAACCCGTCGAGCACCTCGTCGTAGGACCGCGGCGTTGACGGCCGATGCCGGAAATCCCAGTATCGCCGTGCCATCACCCGCCGGCCGTCGTACCGAAGGCTGTGGGCCGCCTCGAGCCAGTACACGCCCGCGATCAGGGTGTGGTCGTCGAGCATGTTCTGCGTGCGGAGGAGGTCCGCCACCCCGTCCTCGTCGATCCGCAGCGGCGATCCGCTCGCCTGCCAGGTGAGGCGGGCCCGCGGCGATACGATCAGCCGTTCCGCATCCGCCCACCAGAACAGCGGGATCAACCCCCAGCGGTCGTTGAACACCGTCCAAGTCCGGGTCTCGTTGTCGTACCAGGCCCCGCAGAAGGTACCGTCGATCTCGGCCAGGATTCCGGGCCCGCCGGTGAGGAGCTTTTGTCGCACGATGGCCGCGGCCGCGTGAGATGACAGCGAGTCGGTTCGTCCCGACCACGAGGGCGGCGGAATCATCTCGCCCGCCCAGATCAGGATCCCGTGATTATCGCAATGGATGCCTGGCCCGCAGGTGGGTTCGTCCACCGGCGACGACACCGCCGCCACCGCGAAGCCCGGCCCCTCGAGCGCGGCCACCCGCGGCGCGGCCTGCCCCGCGGCGGCGAGCATCTCCCGCACCGACGACCGCGCCCGACCCGGTCGCGGATCGCACACCATGTAAATGCCCGGATATGCCCGTCGAGATGCTGCCACGAGCGCCTCCGTGCGCGTCCGTCTTCGCTGAAACCGGCTCTCAGCGCGCTAACGAGCCGCGGGAGTCACGAAACCAACGAGCTGCGGGCTTCAGCCCGCGCGGTGATCCGTCCGGGACCAACACTCGTTCTGCCGTCTCGTTGGTCCGCGCGGGCTGAAGCCCGCGGCTCGTCGACCAACGTCCCCACCCGTTGCCGGCGCCGCCCCGCCAAGTCGCTCAGCAGCGACATCCACTGCCGACCGATCGCTCGCGGGTCGTGCTCCGTCATCGCCTTGGCGCGGGCCCGCTCGCCCAATTGCCGCCGCAGCTCGGGGTTGCCGGCCAGCTTTTCCAGAACCATCGTCAGTACATCGACGGCGAGCGGCGGCACGCAGATGCCGCACCGCCCGCGGTCCACCAGTTCCGCCATCCCGCCCGTCTCCGTCACGACCACCGGCTTGCCCGCCGCCATCGCCTCCAACACCATGTTGCTCGACGATTCCCGGGGCGAGCACAGCACGACCACGTCCATCCGGCCATACGCCGACCACGGATCGTCCGTGATGCCCCCCCACTCGACGCGATTGGCGATGCCCAGCTCCGCCGCCAACTCCGCCAGCGATGCCCGCTGGGCCCCTTCGCCGTACAACGCGACGCGAACGGGCACCTCCGACTTCATCGCTGCCACCGCCCGCAGCAGGACGTCCAGTCGCTTGTCCGAGCCGATCCTGCCGACGAAACCGATGGTAACCGCATCTATACCACTGTCCGGCAACGATCGCGAAGCCGCAAGCGACAAGTCGGTTGGACCTCGAACCGGTGGTTCCACAACCGTCATCACCGCGTTCGAGATCACGACTCCGCGTCGGCACGGATACCGATACAACCGCTCGTACTCGCGCCGGACCTCCTCGCTGTTGTACACCACCCGCCGCGCCAGCAGCGCCGTCAGCCACGTCTTGGCGACCACCCGCCGGCGGTGCAAACCGATGCCCGGCACCAGCCCGAATACGTGCCGTCGCGACGGAACGTCCTCGACCGGCCAGGCCATTGTCCGATGGGTCGATACCACCGGCACGCCGGCCAGCCGCGCCCCGACCACCGCGCAGCGAAACGGCGTGTTCGACGACTGCACCACCACCGCCACGTCCGGCCGCACCCGCCGGAACCACCGCCGCCGATCCGCGATCCGCGACCAGGTGTATTCACGATCGCCGGCGCACGCGCGGTCGATCCAGTCCACCTCGTCGATGTCGATCCGCTCGCCGAACGCCGCCCGCAGCGGCCCGTACACGTTCTCGCCGGACAGCGCCACGGTGATTCGCCAGCCGGCAGCCAGCACCGTCTCGGCCAGGAAGCGACAGAACGTCTCCATCCCGCCGGTGCGGGCCGGATGGCCGACCACCAGGGCGAGGTGTCCCGGGCGCGGATTGTCACGGCCGATCTCGCTCAATCACCGCGTCTCCGTCGCGGGCACGTGCAAACCGGCGGTGATGCGATCCCACCACCGGAGCACGTCCATCGGAATCCATCGTTTGCGCCACATTCGGCGAATCTCGGAGTCGTCCGGGACCAGCCGATGGGCCAACGCCAGTAGTTGACGATAAGCGTCAGAGTCTCGGCGATAGTGCGCTTCCTTGGCGACCCGCAGCACCGGCTCGACCATGTACTGCCGCACGCTCTCGGCCGCCAACCGGGCGAACGCCTCGGGCCGTCGCTGCCGGAACCGCTCCTGGGCCAACCAGTGCATGTAGGCCATATGGCAGGGACGGCTCGACAGGTTATTGCCGTGCCGGCGAATGCGATACAGCGGCTCGGGCAAGTAGACGAACTCGCAGCAGGAAGCCGCCATCAACGACATCCCGAAGTCCTCCGTGCCGACCAGGTCCGGATCGTAGTTGCCCAGTTCCAGAATCACCGATCGCCGCAGCATGCTCGACGCCCCGCACACGGGGTTCCGCTCAAACACGGTACGCAGGCATCGGCCGACGGCCAGCCCGCCGCCCAGCCGTTCGGTGGGCGCCTGCCGATTGTCGGACCGGAAGATCATTGCCCCCGTGTGTGCGAGCGTGTGCGGGTGGCTCCGCTGCAACACCGCCAGTTGTTTCTCGTGCTTGGTCGGGTCGAGGACGTCGTCGGCATCGACGAAAGCGATGAAGTCGCCCTTCGCCTCGCTCACCCCGATGCGTCGGGCGGCGCCGGGGCCGCCGATGGTGTTGTGCAGGATCCGCACCTTGGGCCCCTCGGCGGCGGCCACCGCGACACTGCGGTCGGTACTCCCGTCGTCAATCACCAGCACTTCCACCGGCGGCACCGTCTGCTCCAGAGCGCTGTGGATGGCCTCGGCCAGAGTGGCCTCGGCGTTCAGGCACGGGATGATGACACTGACCGATGCACCGGGGTTCATGTTTCCGCTCCGATCGTCTGGGCTGAGGATTCACGCGAGACAGCGGGGGACGATGCCTTCGTCCCTGTGTCCCTGCGTTGCACGATCTCCCACTGCCGCGGCTGATGCACCGGGCCATCGGTAGCGCCGTCCGCCACCACGCTGATGCGGTAGGCGCGATCGTGCCAGTCGTGCTCGGGCAGGCCCTTTTCGTCCGCCAGAGCCACGCTTACCTGATAGACACCCTCGCCCAACGAGAGTTTGGGAAAACTCACAGCCACCGTGCCCGCCCCCTCGCATCGGCCGGGCCGCAACCCATCCCGACGCGATTCGAACTGGTAGAACAGGCCCGCCCCGAACATGTGCACGGCGAGCGCGAAGTTCGGGTCGACCAGCCCGTCCGTGGCGGGGTCGATCTCGTAATCGATTTCCAGCCTCACCGGTTCGCCCGAAACGAAGGTGCGAGCCGGTGTGCCGTCGTGCTTGAGGATGCGTACGGCGGTGATCTGCGCGGGCCCGTCGCGGGCAACCCGTCCACCCAGGTGCGAGTTCTCGAGTCCCTGCGGGTTCGCATCCTCGAGGTCGGTCACCAGCCGGCTGTACTCGGCGATCGCCGCGTCCGCCGTGCCCTCCAGGCGCACCCGCCCGTGGTCCAGCAGCACCACCCGGTCACAGAACCGCTTGATCTGGGCGAGGTTGTGCGACACGAAAAGCACCGACGTGCCGCGGCGCAGGAAACGCCGCATCGCATCCATGCACTTCGCCTTGAACGACACGTCGCCGACCGACAACACCTCGTCGACCAGCAGCACGTCGGGCTCCATGTGGGCCGCGATCGAGAACCCCAGCCGCACGTACATCCCCGATGAGTAACGCTTCACCGGCATGTCGAGGAAGTCGCCGATCCCCGCGAACTCGACGATCCGGTCGAACTTCCGGTGGATTTCCGCCCGCCGCATTCCCAGGATCGCTCCGTTGACGTAGATGTTTTCCCGGCCCGACAAATCGCCGTGAAAGCCGGCGCCCACCTCGATCAGTCCGCTGAGCCGCCCGTTGACCCGGACCCGCCCGCGGTCCGGCCGCAGCACCCGCGACAGCACCTTGAGCATGGTGCTCTTGCCCGCCCCGTTAGGCCCGATCACGCCCACCGCCTCGCCCCGAGGCACCCGCAGGCTGACGTCCCGCAGGGCCCAGTACGTGTCCGTCTGCCCCGCGTCCAACGAGAGCAGTCGCCGCGCCCCGCGGACGGCCGCCTCCCACAGCAGCCCGTCCGCACCGCCCTTTCGGAACTGCTTCCACAGGCCGTCGATCTCAATGGCTGTCGGGCAACAGTGACTCATGATTCATCTCAATGCAGCGGTGTTGTCGCCACGCCGAAGACGTTCCGGCACGCCGCTGACTTGCGTCCGAAGAGCCGTCGCAGCCAGGGCTTCTTCAGACAGCCCTCGTCCTTGTGGCCCGGGTGGGCGTGGATCGCGAACGTGTGAGTCTGTTCCAGCCCCGCCTGCTCGAGCAGTTTGCGCAGGTGCACTGGGTCCATGCAGTTGATGTGCCCATACTCGTGGCGGTAAAACCGCACGTGCTCGCCGCACAGCCGCCGCAGCGGCCATCGCTCCAGCCACCGCACGTAGGCCGTGAACGCCCGGTCCGGCAGCCAGCACATCGGCACCAGCAAGCTGAGCAGCTTCCACCGGTCCGGCTCGAACCAGTAGTAGTGCCGCCCGGGCGAGGTGTGCACGATGATCCTCCCCCCGGGCCGAAGCACGTGCTGCACGCCGTTCAACATCTGCAAGACCACCTCGTCCTCAAGGTGCTCGAACACATCGCACGATACCGCCACGTCGAAGGACGCCGGTCCGAAATACCGCTCCAGCTCCCGCACGTCCCCCGCCACCAGCCGGCACCGGTCCGCCAGGCCCAACTCGTCGACCAGGTCCCGCCCCCGCTCGATCATCTGGGGCAGGATGTCGATGCCGGCCGTGGAATGTCCCTTGCGGGCAAACTCGATGGCGTGACAGCCGACCGCGCAGCCGAGGTCGAGAATCCGCTGCGAACGGGTGTTGTTGACGAAGCGGTCGACCCAATTGTGCGTGAGGGTCCAGTGGTTCTCCTTGCCGGCCAGAGCCTCGGCATACGGCCTGAGCTGGTTGTCCACGAACGGCATATTCCGGTCGAGGATTTCATACGCCTCGCGATAGTGCCCCCCCCGCAGAAGGGCGATCATCTGCCGCGACCAACTGGCCGGATGCTCGGGGTCAACGTACTCCTCGACCCTCACGACGCGGGGGGAGGTAGCTTCGAGTTCCGGTCCAGTGATAGACAAGCCACTGTCTCCCAATTCGATTTCTCCGTGCGACACGACAAGCGGCGGGACCACCCATCCGCTGCTCGCCTTCCTCACTTCTCACTTCGAACTTCGCACTTCCCGCTTTCTACACCCGCTCGGCGAAGCGTCCCTCCAGCCGCTGGTACGCCGACCAGCCGGTCAAGACGAACCCGATCGCCACCGTCACCGCCACCGCAGACGGCATGGGCGCCGGCAGCCGGCCCTCGATGACGATCCCGCGGTAGGCCGAGATGATCGGCACCATCGGATTCACCGTCGTGAGCATCCGCATCAGCGCTGAACCGTCGTTCGGCAGCGGGTACAGCACGTTCGTCAGGAACAGCCACATCTGGATGCCCACGCCAAACAGGTACTTCACGTCGCGGAACCACAGATTCGCCAGGGCCAGCCAGAGCCCCAGGCCCAGCATCAGCAGCAGTTGGACCGCCACCACCAGTGGCAACGCCAACAACGCGGGCCGGACCGCCAGGCTCCAGTCCGTCGTCGCCTGGTAGTAGACCACCAGTCCCACCAGCACCAGCGACGCCACGCAGAAATCGAACAGCGCGCTGGCGATCGCGGACATGGGGAGGATCTGCTGCGGAAAGTACACCTTCGTCACCAGGTCGCGGTGTGACGCCAGGCTCTGCACCGCCCCCGTCAGCCCCATCGAGAACAACGTCCACGGCAAAATGCCCAGGTAGGCCCACAGCGGATAGGGCACTTCCAGATCGCGAATCGCTCCCACCGATACCGCCCGCGTGAACACGAACGTGAACAGCAGCATCAAACCCAGCGGCTGCAAGAGGGCCCACGACACCCCCAGCAGCGAGTGCCGGTAGCGCACCACCACCTCCCGCCGCACGAGCTGGTACACGAGATCGCGGTATTCCCACAACTCGCCCATCGAAGCGAGCCACTCCATCGATGCCGGGTCGAGCCGAACCCACAGCGCCAGGTCCGCGCGAACCGTTCATCGCCGTCCCGACCCGGGACGGCAATAGCCAGACTCTCATCGCAGTTTTCGGACGATTACCGGGTGGGGATAAGCTCGCCCCATAAACAATCTGTCCCGGCGCGATGGAGGGAGGGCCGTCGGGTGACAGGCCACCCCCGTCAGCGAGCCGTCCCATAATCCCGCAAGAATGTCCCGCTTGACGGTGATCCGCGCGAGAAGCAAGACACTCCCTACCGCATCGACACCCCCGAGCACCGCGACACGCTCCGCCGCCGGCTCGCCGCCCACGGCATGTCGATCGGCTGCTTCGCCATGGTGGTCAGGCTGGCCAAACCCGAGGACGAAGCCGCCGCCCTTGACTGGGTCGCCCGGGCCGCGGCCGCCGCCCCCGACGTCGGCTGCCACATGCTCATGCTCCCTATCGCGATCGCCGACGCCAAGGGCGAACGGATCCCCGACGACGAATTCATCGCCCGCGGCAAGTCGTTCATCCGCAAGCTCGACGCCATCGCCGAGCGGACCGGTATCCAGCTCACCATCGAGAACCTCGGCCACTACTGGAACCGCGCCGAGATTCTGGAACCGGTGCTGCGCGAATCGCGGCCCGACCGCGTGGGCCTGCTGATGGACATCTGCAACATGTACTGGTACGGCCACCCGTTGGACAAACTGTACGGCCTGGCCGAGCGGTTCGCCCCCTACGTGCGGTCCATCCACGTCAAGAACGTCAAGTATCCCGAAGACCATCGCAACCGCCAGCGTCCGCCCGGCTGGGAGTATGTCAAGTACGCCGAGCCCGTCCGCACCGGCGACATCGATTTCACCCGCGTGCTCGCCATCTATGCCAAGGCCGGTTACGTGGGTGACGTGTGCATCGAGGACGACAGCCTCCCCAAGTTCGATGCCGCGGGCAAGAA
>JACQVT010000514.1 GCA_016209665.1 Planctomycetota bacterium
GACCAAGTACGGCAGCGCGGACAAGATCGCCGCCGCCTGGGGCGTACCGGCGGACAAGGTCGAGTCGCCCGGGCGGATCGGCATCCCGCCGGACAAGCCCGCTCGCGGCGATCGTCGGCTGCTCGACTACCAGCGGTTTCGCGAGCACGTCGGCGATGCGTGGACGCAGCGCATGGTCGCAGCGATCCGGGCGGCCGACCGGCGGCACATGATCACCATCGGGCACATTCAGTGGGCCTCGCCGGTGATGCTGCCGGGCGTGCGGCACTACGCGGGATTCGACTTGCGTACGAACGCCCGCCGCCCGGATTTCACGACGATCCATTTCTATCCCGTCGCCTCGCCGCGGCCGTGCGACGCCCCCGAGGGCATCGCGGTCAACCGGGCCTATTTGCAGGCGTTACTGCACGATTGCAGCGTGGGTAAGCCGCTCATGCTGGGGGAGTTCAACTGGTACGGCGGCGGCGGTCTGCACGGTCACGCCGGCTGGGAACTGCCGGAAAAACCGATCGAGCACCAGGCCGAGTGGTGCAACGAACTGTTGGACGTGACGCGCGGGCGGGTCTGCGGCTGGCTGAACTGGGCCTTCGCCGACACACCGACGGCCAGGGACATCACGCGCTGGAGCGGGTGCTGGACGGCCGACCTGAAGCTCAAACCGTGGGGCAAAGTGTTCGGCGAGTTCGCCCGGGCGAAGACGCGGCATCCCGAACCGCCGCGGGCATTCGATGAAGCCGTGGGCGCCACGCCGTTCGATCGTGACGCCGCCCTGACCGACCCGGCCGTGGGCAACGAGTACCGTCAGGCGTTACAGCAGCGTCTGGCGTCGCGGCCGAGTCATCAACCGCCGCCATGAGCCCTTGCCTTCACGAACACCCGCCCCGAACACACCGAGGGCGTAAGCCCACCATAAAGGGGACATTCTACTTTTTGAAAAAGTAGAATGTCCCCTTTATCCGGGAGGGAACCCGGGGCCGCCGTACTGTTATTTCATCGGTGGGGTCTGGCCGGGGGCGGCGTCGGCGAGGAGCTGCTTGAGGGCGCGGTAGTCGGTCTTGCCGGTGCCGAGCACGGGGATGGACTCGAGGTGAATGACGCGGCTGACGTTATGCAGGGGCGACAGGCCCGCGTCGCGGATCTGGCGGTTGACCGTTTGCCGATCCAGCGACGGCATCGCGGTGAACAGGACCAACTCGGGCTGGGTCTCCCTGGGCGTGGCCTCGACGGCGATCACCGGACCCTCATCGGTGTCGCCGGCGTAGTGCGGCTCCAGGGCGGCCTCGACCGCCGGCAGCGAGATCATCTCGCCGCCGATCTTGACGAACCGCTTCAGCCGGCCGCGGAACGTCAGGACGCCGTCCTCATCCGCGCTGACCAGATCGCCCGTGCGGTACCACTGCCGGCCGTCAAACTCGACGAACGGCGATTCGACGCCTTCTCCCAGGTATCCGTCAAACACGCAAGGCCCGCGCACGAGCAGCAGGCCGGTGCGGCCGGGCGATACGCGCTGCCAGGTATCGACGTCCACGATGGCCGATTCGAACGAGGGCAGCACCTTGCCGATGGTGTAAGGGCGCGGCTCGGTCTCGTCGTTGGCGGCGACGATGGGTGAGCACTCGCTGATGCCATAGCCCTCGAGGATAACCGCGTTGGGGCAGCGATCGGCGATGGCGGCGTAGGTGCGCTCGGGGCACTTCTCGGCCCCGGTCACGGCCAGCCGCAGCGAGGCGAGCTGACCTGCCCGCGACGCCCGCACGATGCCGGCCAGAAACGTCGGCGTGCCGAGCAGGACGCTGGTCTTGTAGGCCGCAATGATCTGGCACAGCATCGACGCCTCGGTGGGGTTCGCGTGATACACCGTCCGGGCACCGGCCAGCGTCGGCAGCAGCACCGTCACCGTCAGGCCGAAGCTGTGGAACGGCGGCAGGAATCCGATGAGACAATCATCCTCGCGGATGGTCACGACGCTCAGCACGTCGCGGAGGTTCGCCAGGAGGTTCGCGTGCGTGAGCGGCACCGCTTTGGGCTGCGTCTCGGAGCCGCTGGTCAGCAGGACGACCGCGGTCTGCGGCACCCGGGCGGTCCGCAGCGACGCCCAGGACAGCCGGCTCCGCGCCAGCGCCGCCAGTTTCGCTCCCCGCGACAGGCCGCGGGCCACGTCTTCCAGCGGAATCAGCCGATCCTTCACCGCCGATAAGTCCGTGCCCTGCGACTCGATCCGGGCCACCAGCGGCCCGGCGGTCAGCACGCGGCGCACGCCGAGCGAATCCAGGGCATGCAGAATGTTGCGGGTACCGGTCGTCCAGTTGACCATCACCGGCGTCTTCCCGGCGAACAGGCACGCCAGGTAGGTCACGACGGCCCCCACGGATGCCGGCAGCATGATGCCGACGTGCTGGCCCTCGAGGCCTTCGATCGCCGGCCGCAGGGCCATGATGCCCAGCACAGCGCTACGGTAGGTCTTCACGCCGCTGAGTTGGTCGGCGATGGCGGGACGGCCGGGACCGCGGCGGGCCTGCGTCAGGAACACCTCGGTAATGGTTTCGCCCGGCGGCGTGGACACGCGGGTGTGGCTACGGCGGCGGAACCACCGCCCCGGGACGGGTTTCAATGCAGTCGGGCGCGTCACCACCATCTCGCCGCGGGCGGCCAGCATGACGTCGCCGACGGTGCGGAGATCGTCCACGTCGGCGCCGCCGTAGCCGAACTCCTTGCCCAGCCAGACGACCAGGTCCGCCCGAGCCAGGCTGTCCAGCCCCAGGTCGTGGGCCAGTTGGTCCTCGTCGCGCGGGCTCTCCGCCCCGGTTCGCTCGCGGAGGTAGTCGCGCACGATCTGACGCGTGGCGAGAGGCACGTCGCGAGCCGAGCCGGCCAGCGAGACCGTTTCGGGTTCCGGCTGTTCGACCGGCCCGCCGCCTTCCCAGATGGTATACGGCACGTAGGTATTGGGAGGGGCGTCCTGGTTGTAGAACGTCTCCAGGTAGCGGTTGATCTCGTTGCGGCCGGCGGTGCGCGGCAGGTCCGACGGCTCGTGCAGCTCGATGGTCACGCGGCGGCGCGGCGTGAAGAACAGCAGGTTCGCCAGCAGACAACCGACGGCACGTTTCAGGCTCCGGGCGACGTTGGGCACGCCGTGAGCATAGCTGAACGTGCTGCCCCACAAGCCCCGCGTCCGCACGAGCGCCACCCGCACCTCCGGCGCCTCGCGCAGGATCGTCTCGACCGCGCTGTTGCCGCGCAGGTCCTCGAACCGCGAGCGGTAGGCGTGGCCCGAGGGGTACAGGATGAGGTTGGCTCCGCGTTTGAGGTCGTCGATGGCGGTCCGGATGGCGGCCTCGACCTGCGGCCGCACACCGATGCCGTACTTGCGGATGTCGGGGATGGTCCGCACGCCCAGCCGGCGGGTTACCCAGCGGACGGCGAAACGGTCGACCTGGTCCCGGTCGGCCAGGGCCCCCGGGGCGAACGGTCCTTGCAGGTGGGCCATCACGATCACCGGGTCGATGAGGGCCGGATGGTTCGGCAGGAACAGGATGCCGGTCCGCCCCCGCCGGGCGATCTCGTCCACGCCCCGCAGCTCGACGCGATAGCGCAGCCCCAGCAGCAGCTTGCAGGTGTTGCGGATCAGGAAATTGATCATCACGGGTAGATCAGATATCTTTCACGGACCTTCTTGAACTCGTCCAGCGGCGTTTTCCATAGCGCCGGCAGTTTGGCCGGATCGTCCGTGGTCTTGAGGGCCTGCATCACTTCGGCGTTGCCGAGAAGGTTCAGAACCTTGTCGACCTCGAAAGCGTCGCCGAACAGCTTTCTCAGATGCCAGGCCATGGTCAAACCGGTGCGAACGGGCTCGAACGCCTCGCGGTCGGTCAGGAAAACGTAGACACCCCCGCAGGCTTTCTCGCCGAATTTGCTGCCCTTGGCCGGCGTGAAGCTGATAGGCACAAACCGCACACCGGGCAGGTTAGCGGCATTGAGCGCGGCCGCCCACTTGCGGCCGTCGATCCACGGGGCCCCGACGAACTCGAACGGTTGGTCGGTGCCCCGGCCAACCGACACGTTCGTCGCTTCCAGCAGGCACACGCCGGGATAGAGGGTCGCCTGCGCCAGGTTCCGCATGTTGGGCGAGGGGTTGATCCAGGGCAGACCGGTCTCGTCCCACCACATCGAGCGCTTCCAGCCTTTGACCTCGACGACGGTCAGATCGCAGTGGATGTTGTATTCCTTGTTGAACAGGCGGGCCAACTCGCCGACGGTCAGGCCGTGCATGACCGGCAACGGTCCGAACGCCGTAAACCGCGGCCGGTCCTTGTCGCTGATCGGCCCATCGACGCGCACGCCGGTGATCGGGTTCGGCCGGTCGAGCACGACGACCCTGATGTTGTGCTTGGCGGCCTCCTCGATTGCCAGCCCCATCGTGGCCGGGTAGGTGTAGAACCGCGCTCCGATGTCCTGGATATCGAACAGGATAGTGTCGACGCCTTCGAGCATCTCGGGCGTGGGCCGCTGCGTCTTGCCGTACAGGCTGAACACCGTAAGGCCGGTTTCGGGATCGACGGTATCGCCGACCTTCTCGTCCAGCAGGCCGAACAGGCCGTGCTCGGGCGAGAAGATCC
>JACQVT010000502.1 GCA_016209665.1 Planctomycetota bacterium
CGAGCGGCTTGTCCAGCCCGTAGATCCGCCGCTGCTCCTCGACGTATTCCTGAGGAATCCGCGGGTCGGCCCTGAGCTGCGTGAAGTAGTCACCGGGTGCGGCCTTGAGAATCAAGAACGCCATCAGCGAGGCCGCCAGCAGCAGCAGGACGCTCAACAGCAGGCGACGAATCACGTAACTGGTCATGGGAGCGTCTCGGCCGCGGATCTCACTCGAGGGGGTACCCCTCCTTGATGAAGATCTCCTCGATGTTCCAGCTCGTCGCCTGGCGATAATACCCGGCCAGGGGAGTGGGATAGACGTTTTCAAACTTGTTCCGTATGGCCGCCATACCCATGGCCGCCGTCGTCCAGATGAAGGGCTGGTGTTCGTTGGCGATGGCCTGCCACTCGTCGTACAGGACCTTGCGTTTCGCGGGATCCATCTCCTTGATGCCGGCCGCGAAGATCTCGTCGATGCGCTTCTCCCAGTCGGTGCTCGGCGCCGGCTCGCGGGGGAACCACATATGGTTGCGGGCGCCGGATGGCCAGACATTGGCCCCGTCGTGCGGCTCGGGACTGCCCGTCAGGCCCATCACGATGGCGTCCCATTCGAACGTCTCGTCCAGCTTACTGATGAGCAGGTTGAATTCGATGTACTTCAGGTCGACTTTGATCCCCAGTTTCGTCATGTCCTTGCGGGCAATCTCGGCCGTCTGCTCGCGGATGTTGTTGCCCGAGTTGGTCATGAGCGTGAACTGGACGGGGTGGCCATCCGCGTCCTCGATGACGCCGTCACCGTCGCGGTCCTTCAGACCGATTCCCTCAAGCAGTGCCCGGGCCTTGTCGAGGTTGTAGTCGTATGGCTTGAGGTCGGGATTGTAGAAGTAGCCGGTGCTCGGGCTCTCCGGCCCGTACTGGGGGAAAGCCAGGCCGTTGTGCACCGTCTTGACGAGTCCCTCGCGGTCGATGGCGTGCGAGATCGCCTGGCGGAATTTGGTCTCGCGGAACCACTTGACCTTGTAGGGTTCGATGTAGGGTTGACCCGTGTCCTTGTTTTTTCCCGGATTCTGGTTGAAGCAGAGGAACTCCGAGCCGAAGAGCGGCCCCAACTCGTAAATCTTGAAATCCCCCTGCTTCTCGAGCGGCTTGAGAATCGGATAATCGGTCCCCCGCAGACCGTAGCCGTCGGTCTCGCCGGACTTGAAGTTGAGCATCATGTTGTCGACGGTCTGCACCCAGAGGACGACCATGCCGTCCAGATACGGCAACGGGTTTCCGGCCGCGTCCTTCTTCCAGTAATGCGGGTTGCGCTTCAAATACAACCGCTGGCCCGGCACGTATTTGTCGAGCATGAACGGGCCCGTGCCGACCACCTGCCCGGATGTGGCATCCGCCCCCAGGAAGGAGTTGAAGGTACCCGCCTGGTAGGCCGCCTCGCACGCCGACTTGCAGACGATCACCATGTCCGTCACCGACGCGAGCCGAGTCAGAAAAACCGCGTACGGGCCCGGAAGCGTGAAGCGCACAGTGTGGTCGTTGACTTTCTCGATCTTCCAAGGCTGGCCGTCCACCAGCAGGCCGTCCCGCGCGCTGCAGGCGATCTTGGGGTCGTAGATGAGCTGAAACGTGAACAGCACGTCGTCGGCGGTGAATGGCGCGCCGTTGTTGAACTTCACGTCCTTACGGAGGTGAAACGTCCAGACCAGGTAATCGTCGCTATGCTCCCACGACTCGGCCAGCCAGGGCCTGATGTCGCGGGTCCACGGGTCCTCCTTGACCAGCGGCTCGTAGATCCGGGCCGTGTAATCCGTCGTGGAGGTCTCGCTGGCCGTGATCGGGTTGAAGCTCTTCAGTCCTTCGCCGAACGACGAGATCACGAACCGGCCGCCCCGCCGGCCGATCTTCGGGTGGTAGGACTCCTTGGGGGCAGGGCCGTACTTGACCACCTCGCCCCCCGCCGGTTGCGTGGTGCCACTTTCTTTTCCACAGCCGGCCAGACCTGCCGTCAGAACCACAATCAACAGCCAGGTTCTCGTACCGTGCCGCCGTCTGCTCGTTCGATTGACGGTCATGTCACCTGATCTCCACCGGCCGGCCGGACTTCGCCGACTCGTAGATCGCCAGGATGACCCGCACCGCCTTGCGGGCCTCGGCCCCGGAGATGGTCGGCTGGCGCTTCTGATCGAGGGCCTCGAGGAAGTCGGCGAAATTGGCCTGATGCAGGGCCGGCGTCATGCCCGCCGACGGGTTGGCCGCCCCCACCGACACCTTCGGGAACTCCAGATACTCGGCCCGGATGTGGTTGTCGTCCTCCGTCTCCTCGGCGAACTGCCAGAAGATGAACTTCGCGTCGGCCAGGCCGATCGTGCCCCGCTCGCCGGCCACCTCGATGATTCGGAAATGGCCCGGCCACATGCTCGTCGTGCAGGCGATCGTGCCCAGCGCGCCGCTCCTGAACTCCACCGCCACCGCGCCGGTGTCCTCGACCTCGATCCGCTGATGGCACAACGTCCGCGCGAACGCCGAGACCTGCCTGACCGGCCCCATCAGGTACTGGAGCATGTCGATGGTGTGGATGCCCTGGTTCATCAACGCCCCCCCGCCGTCCACGTCCCACGTGCCCCGCCAGCCGCCCTGGTCGTAGTACGACTGCTCGCGCCACCACGGGCCGTAGGCCATGCCGAACGTCATCCGGCCGAAGCGTCCTTCATCGACGGCCTTTTTGGCAAGCTTCGTCGTCGCCTCGTACCGCATGTTGAAGATGCCGCCCACCGTTGTGCCCGCCTTGTCGTGGGCCTCGAGGATGGCGTCGATCCGCGGCAGCGTGATCTCGATGGGTTTCTCGACGATGCAGTGCTTGCCGTGCCTCGCCGCCGCCACCGCCACGTCGCGGTGCATGCCGCTGGGCGTGGCCACGGTGATGACGTCGATGCGGCCGTCGTCGAGGAACTTCTCGAGGTCCTCGTAGCACTTGCAGCCGTGCTCGGCGGCGAACTTCTGCCCCCGCTCGGGCACCTGCTCGCACACGGCGATCAGTTCCGCGTTCGCCAGTCCCTTGATCGCCCGGGCGTGGAAGTTCCCGATCATCCCCGCCCCGACCACGCCGATTCCGTATTTCCCGGCCATCCGACAGTCCCTCCTGGCTCAGAATGACTGACAGGGTGCAACCTGACGAACGAGCCGCGGGCTTCATCCCCGCGCATCCTTCGTCCCAGAACCGCCATTATCAGTCTCCACGCCGGATTCGCAACCACCGCCCCCGCAGACGGTCGCGCAGAAATGTCGTCATCCGCAGTCCCAGCCCCGCCGCGTCCGTCCGGTACGACAACCGCTCGGCTCGCCGCCGGGCATCGTCCCGGTCCGCCCGCCCGCCGACCAGGCGGATAGCCAAGTCCGCCACAAACGAAAACAGTCCTCGTCGTCGCGCGTTCATAACGAACAAGCCACTGTCGTCCGACGATAGCCGGTACAGCGTCCGCCTCCTCCAGTCTCCATTCTCAATTCTCCATTCTCCATTCTTCTCTCATCCCGCCATCTTTCGCTGCACGGGCAGATGCGTCGTCGCCAGCACTTCCTCCGCCGGCCGCGACGTACCCGCCGCCGGCCACCACTGCCGCCGCTCCAGCACCGCCGCCCCACTCGCATAGTAGTCGGTCACCGCACTGATGCCGCCCTCGACGCAATCGCCGCCCCGGTAAGACGCGTCGCTCAGCCACCGCGACACCTCGCGCGAATATTCCGCCGGGTAGATGATCACGGTGGCATATACGGCCCTTGCCTGGCCCCGTGTGGGACCGGCATCCTGCCGGTCCTTCATTCTCGCCAACTGCGCTTTCATCCGACAGGGCGGCGGTGTCCGCGCGACCAATTGATCGAGGTCTTCAAGATCACGCCGGGCCAACTCCAGGTCGCCGCGGTAGAAGAACATCGCCTCCTCGGCCGCGAAGCGCTCCCGGGCGACGCCCAGCAGTTCGATCGTCCCGTCGGGCAGCGCCCGGTGGATGCGATACACCTTGCCGTCGCGGTACCGCTCCGACTCCAGCAGCACCGCGATCTCGTCGGCCGTATACCCCACCGCCACCTGCCCGCCGAAATCGAACACGTACAAGCCGGTGTACTTTGCCGGGTTTTCCAGTTCTGGCAGTCTCATAGTGTGTCCGCCCGATTAGTCGTGCATTGTTCTCACTTCAACCTCCACAAACCGTCTCTTCCCGCGTTGCAGAGTGTCGCCCGTAACCAGTTCTATGACGCCATTGGGGTCAGTCACGACGACACCATTGTGTCTGAAACCGCCTTCCATGATAAGCCGCTTCGCCTCGCTATTCGTCGCCGCAAAATCGAGATCCACTAGTAGCCGAAGCTTCAAGAAGCGACCTATTCGCCTGCTTCCATCAACGAAGATGTTCGCTGTTCTGACAATTCTGTGCTCCCGGTCGGCGGGCACAATGACTGCCGTTGCAGCTCCTCCAATTGTAGAAGCCGATGTGGAGATAGAGCGAGACCACTTCTTCTGATGGATGGCCTCCCACTCCCGACGGGCCTGCTCGACAGCCTCACGCGGGTGGAACTGTGACGCCACCTCCACGGCCAGCGTCTTCTTGGCCTCCATCGGATGTGTCGTGTCCGGATCCACCAGCGTCTTGATCTGGGCCTCCGGGATGGCCGTCAGCAGCGTCAGGTAGTTGGCCATGCACGGGTCGGAGACGCTCATCAGCTTGCCGAACATGTCGTGGGCCCCCTCGGTCACACCCACGTAGTTGCCGAGCGACTTGCTCATCTTCTCGTGCCCGTCGAGCCCGACCAGGATCGGCATGGTGATCACCACCTGCGGCTTTCGCCCGGCATTGCGCTGCAGGTCCCGCCCCACCAGATTATTGAACGTCTGGTCCGTGCCGCCCAGTTCCACGTCCGAGTGAATGCACACGCTGTCCCAGCCCTGCATCAGGGGGTACATCAGCTCGTGCACGCCGATCGGCGTCTCGGCCTGGTAGCGGTTGGCGAAATCCTCCCGCTTGAGCATCTGCCCCACCGTCATCTGCCCGGCCAGCTTCAGCACGTCGGCGAACCGCATCGGCTCCAGCCATTCGCTGTTGTAGCGGATTTCCAGCCTGTCCGTGGCTCGGTCCAGCACCTTGCCGGCCTGGTCGAAGTACGTCTGTGCATTCTTCTCGATGGTGGCGTCGTCGAGCACCGGCCGGGTCTTGCTGCGGCCCGAGGGGTCGCCGATCTTGGCGGTGTAGCTGCCGATGATCAGCACCGCCTTGTGCCCCAGGTCCTGAAACTGCCGCATCTTCCGCAGGACAACGGTATGCCCCAGGTGAATGTCCGGGGCGGTCGGGTCCAGACCCAGCTTGATCCGCAGGGGTCGCCCCGTCTCCCGCGATGCGGCCAGCTTGGTCCGCAGCTCGTCGAGCGTGTCGATCCGCTCGCAGCCCCGCGTCAGAACCTTCAACTGCTCTTCAACGCTCGCAAACGCCATATGACCTCGCCTTCCTGCACCAGGTGGGACCGGTTCGCCCAGGCGAATCTCGCCGAAGGTGGACATCTTGCCGGTCCAGCCGCGTAGGCCAACCCACCATCCCGCGCGGGCGTAACCATTCGATGCTATCGACCGCTCCAACCCGACGCAACTGGTTGATTTTGCGCGGGTTGACGCTTAGCTTACCGGTCGGGATGGCGATCGACCGGGTTGGCATCGGGACGGACCTGCACCGACTGGCGCCGGGACGCAAGCTGGTCCTGGGCCACGTGGCCATCGACCACGACAAAGGGCCGGTGGGCCATAGCGACGGCGACGTGGTGCTGCACGCGGTCATCGACGCAATCGCCGGAGCGGCCGGGCTGCCGGACATCGGCGAGATGTTCCCCGACACCGATCCGGCCTACCGCGGGGCCGACAGCGGGACGCTGCTGGCCGCGGCGCTCCGCCGGGTCGTCGAGGCGGGTTATGCGGTGGTCAACGTGGACGTGACGATCCACGCCGAACGCCCCAGGCTCAGTCCGCACAAGGCCGCCATCCGGGCCGAGGTGGCCCGCCTGCTCGGCGTGGCGAATGAAGCGGTGAGTATCAAGGCCAAGACCAACGAGGGCCAGGACGCAATCGGCCGCGGCGAGGCCATCGGGGCCACCGTGGTGGCGGGATTGAGGAAACTCGAAGTGAGAAGTGAGAAGTGAGAAAGAGTGCAGGCGAAGGCGAGGTCGTGTCTTAACTTCTCACTTCGTATTTCGCACTTCTCACTTCGTCTCGAACGAATCATGGGCATACGGATCTACAACACACTGACGCAGAGGAAAGAACCGTTCGAGCCGGTGAACCCCGGCCGGGTGGGCATGTACGTCTGCGGACCGACGGTCTACAAGCCGAGCCACATCGGCCACGCCGTCGGGCCGATCATCTTCGACACCGTCAAGCGATGGCTGACGCACCAGGGCTATGCCGTCACCTGGGTGGTCAACATCACCGACGTGGACGACAAGCTGATCGTCGAGGCCAAGGCCCAAGGCTGCCCCGTCGACGAGCTGGCCGAGCGCGTCACCAAGAACTACCTCGTCGCCCTGGACCAACTCGGCGTCCGCGGCATCGACCACATGCCCAAGGCCAGCGAGCACATCGCCGAGATCATCGACATGTGCCAGCGGCTCATCGCCAAGAACGCGGCCTACGTGTCCCACGGCGACGTGTACTTCGACGTCTCCTCCTGCCGCGACTACCTCAAGCTGTCGCACCGCAAGGTGGACGATCAGCAGGCGGGCACGCGGCAACTGGCCGGCGGCGAGAAGCGCAATCCCGGCGACTTCGCCCTGTGGAAGGCGGCGAAGCCCGACGAGCCGCCCGAGGTGCAGTTCGACTCGCCCTGGGGCAAGGGCAGGCCAGGCTGGCACATCGAGTGCTCGGCGATGAGCAGCAAGTACCTCGGCCAGCCGTTCGACATCCATGGCGGCGGCGAGGACCTGATCTTCCCCCACCACGACAACGAGATCGCCCAATCGGAGGTCTGCTTCGACAGGCCGTTCGCGAAATACTGGATGCACAACGGCCTGACCCGGTTCAACACCAAGAAGGTCAGCAAGTCCGACCCCGAAATGGCCAAGCTGATGCAGCAGTTGGTGCTGTCCCACCTGCTCACGAAGTACCCGGCGGAGCTGCTGCGGTTCGTGGTGCTGAGCACCCACTACCGCCGGCCGATCGAGTTCTCCGACGAGGAGATCGCGGCCAAGAAAAAGGGGCTCGACTCGTTCTACCGACTCTTCGAGCGGATCGAGCGGGTCACGGGGAGCGACCCTTACGCGGGCGGAGCGACGTTGGACAATCTGTTCGCCCCGGTCACCGTGAGGGTCGAGACGTTCCAGAAGCTGATCGCCGAGCACGCGGCACGTTTCGCCGAGGCGATGGACGACGACTTCAACACCGGCGGAGCGATCGGCGTGTTGTTCGAGATCGTGCCGGCCATCAACCGCTTCCTCGATGAGCAGCAGTTGGAGGCGGGCGGGAACGTCGAACTGAAGCCCGTGGCCGCGGCGGCGGTGCAGAGCCTGCGGTCGATGACCGGGCTGCTGGGCCTGTTCGAGAAACGACCGCCGGCCGAGACCAGCATGGCGGACACGATGGTCGACTCCCTGATGGACGTGCTCATCCGCGTCCGGGCCGAGGCCCGCAAGGCCAAGCAGTACACCTTGTCGGACATGGTCCGCGATCAGTTGGGCAGCCTCGGGATCGTCCTGGAGGACCGGCCGGGCGGAACAATCTGGAGAAGGAGTTGAGAATGGAGAATTGAGAATGGAGACAAGGCTGATCGCCGCCGGAACGCCTCCGGCTCCGGACGATGTGTCTCCATTCTCTATTCTCCATTCTCCAGTCAAGGACGATCCGTGGGAGGCAAGGACGTGATCATCTGCGGTTTCGACCCCGGCCTGCGACAGACGGGCTACGGCATCATCTCCGTCGACGAGGACGATGCGATCAAGCTGATCGAGGCCGGCGTGCTGCGGGCCGACCCACACGCCCCGCTGGCCATCCGGCTGGCGGAACTGGCCGCGGGGGTGGACGAGGTGCTCGACGAGCATGACGTGGGCCTGGTCGCGGTCGAGCAGATCTACTCGCACTACCAGCGGCCGCGGACGGCGATCCTGATGGCCCATGCCCGCGGCGTGATCCTGCTGGAGGCGGCCCGACAGAACATCAACGTCGTCCACCTGCCCGCCACGACGATCAAAAAGCACGTCACCGGCAACGGCCGGGCGACCAAGGAGCAGATGCAGCGGGCGGTCTGCCAGGCCCTGTCGCTGCGGCGGCTGCCCGAGCCGCCGGACGTGGCCGACGCCCTGGCGGTCGCGATGTGCGCGAGCGCGGTGTCGCGCCGCCCGGCGAAACTGGCGGCGAACAACGATGACCTCCTTACTGCGTAGGAGGAATTGAGAATGGAGAATGGAGAATGGAGACACCGCCTACCGCGGCCGGAAGGCCTTCGAGTTAGGATTGCCTGTCTCAATTCTCCATTCTCAATTCTCCATTGCTAATGATTGCTCGTTTGACCGGCATCCTGGCGGAAGTGGCCCAGACCCATGCCATTGTCGATCTCGACGGCATCGGCTACGAGGTGCTGGTCTGCGGTTTCGCCGTCGGCGAGCTGACCGCTCAGCGCGGCCAGCAGGTGACCCTCCATACCATGCAGTACCTGGAAGGCACGTCGGCGGGCGGCAACATGATCCCCCGGCTGGTCGGCTTCCTGCACCCCGAGGACCGGGCGTTCTTCGAGCGATTCATCACGGTCAAGGGCATCGGCGTCAAGAAAGCGCTCAAGGCCCTGGTCATCCCGACGGGCAAGCTGGCGGCGGCGATCGAGGCCGGCGACGCCAAGGCCCTGGCCAGGCTGCCGGGGGTCGGAGCCCGGGCCGCCGACCAGATCATCGCGGAACTCAAGGGCAAGGTCGGCGATTTCGCGATCGGGCAGACCGCCGACGGCGCCCCGCCGGCGGCCGCTGTCACCTGGACCAGCGCCCAGCGCGACGCCCTGGAGGTTATGATCGCCCTGGGTGAACGGCGGTCCGACGCCGAGCGCTGGCTGGCTCGGGCGATGCAGTTGTCCCCGGACACGGCCACGGCGGACGAGTGGGTCCGGCTGGCGTACCGGATAAGAAGCGGCATGTAGGGCGAGGCTGCGTCTCGGGTGCAGCGACTCGCGCGCCCGACATTGGGGCGGTCGTGTACTCAGGGAGTCATGACAGGGTGGTACTATGGAGTATGGGGATACGGAAGCTGCCGAAGCCTTGCTCGCTTTGCTGGGCGACGTTCCTTGGGAAGCCGTCGAACTAGCCAGGGGGTACCTGGCTCTTCGTCAGTCCGGCGATGTCGACGCCGCCGCTCGGGAGGTCTTCCGAAACCGCATCCTGACCCTTACCCAAAGCCGGACTCTTATTCAGCGAACGATGACTGAAGGCTTTCTGGCGGTCCTTTCGCCACGGACGTTAATGCGTTCATCTGAGAACCCTATCACCAAGCTCTTTCCCGCGACCATAACCGAGCAGCGGTTCCTCGAGTTGATAGACCAGCTTCAGCGCGCTAGGGCCGATCTGCAGTACTCAGATGATCGGGCCTCCGGCCACACCCTCGTCGACTTCACCCTGATGGAAGGCGAGCACGAGCTTCCCATCAACATCAAGAACGCTGGAACAAGGTTTGAGAGCGCCAGGCAACTCGTTGACCTGGATCCCGACGACTGTGTTCCGATCCCGGCCTACAAGGCCTATGCGGCAGTCGAGACCGTCCCTAATCTCCTCTACGTCGTCTCGGTGGATTACACCCTCGTGTCGCGAATCAACGACCTGCTCGCCACCATCCTCTCGCGGCAGGAGAGAATCGTGTGGGACTTGTTGACCCGTTTCCGGGGAGCACACCTCCGAAAGGCTGAGGACGCCTTCATTCAGAAAACCGTCCTCAAGTATTGGGACTGGATTGAAACCCGGGTGGCTTGCCCGCCGTTTCACGTGGCGTCCGCGCGAAAGTCGATTCGGGTCCTTCAAACAAAGCCCCACCGTACCCCCGGCATCGGCCTTCGGGCCTGGGGTAATCGCGCCAATGCCGAGGTGAATGTCCATCTCTCGATCAGGGATGATATGACGCCCTGGGAAAGCGTCAGCTTACGAATACTCAAGAGTGGATTGCAGGATATAATTCAAGCTGTGAACCGTCGTCGTCAGGAATGGGTGTATGATCCGGAAATCTAACAGCCGGCTCACGAATCGCCGGAATTACTCGCTCGTGAGCCTCTTCACCGGAGCTGGTGGTCTCGATTATGGTTTCGAGGCGGCCGGGTTCTCGACCTGCCTTGCTCTGGAAATGGACCGTGACTGCCGCGAGACCCTGAGAAAGAATAGGCTCTGGCCGCTGATTAGCGAGGATATTCATCAAGTCTCATCAGAACGTATCCTCCACACCTCGGGTCTGCGGAAGGGCGAGGTTGATGTACTCGCAGGCGGTCCCCCTTGCCAACCGTTCTCGAAGTCCAGCTACTGGGCAACCGGGGATGCCCGACGCCTCGGCGACCCACGCGCCAACACATTGTGTGCCTACATGAGGTGTGTGCGCGATCTTCTGCCGCGTGTGTTCGTGCTCGAGAATGTTCACGGAATAAGCTACACGGGCAAGGAAGAGGGCTTACTTCTGATTGCCCGGCTCACCGAAGGGATTAATAGATCCGAGAAAGTGCAGTACTCGCTTACGTCGAAAGTTGTGAACATGGCACACTATGGTGTGCCGCAGATCCGACAACGCTTCTTTCTTGTAGGCTGTCGGGACGGTCATCGATTCGCCTTCCCGCCAGAAACACACGTCGTTGCCTCCGAGACGGATCAGTTCCCGATGGTCGCACCTATCGGCCACCCAGCAACCACGGCATGGGACGCCATTGGCCATTTGGAACGAGAGAAAACCGACGAGGATTTGAGGGTCAAGGGCAAATGGGCCGACCTTCTGCCGTCCATTCCCGAAGGCGAAAACTATTTGTGGCATACCAACCGTAAGGGCGGCGAACCACTTTTTGGATGGCGAACCCGGTATTGGAGCTTCCTTCTGAAGCTGGCAAAGAACCGGCCTGCCTGGACCATTCAGGCCCAACCTGGACCAGCTATCGGCCCGTTTCACTGGAAGAACAGGCTGCTAAGCAGCCGTGAGATGTGCCGGCTCCAGACGTTCCCAGAGGACGTCACCCTATCCGGCGCCCGCTCGGCAATTCAGCGGCAACTCGGGAACGCCGTTCCTTCCCTGTTTGCTGAACTCCTCGGAAGGGCTATTCGATCTCAGGTTTTCGGGGATCCCGTCGTCGGCGCCCCTCGGCTCTTGGTGCGCCACCAAAGTGACACCCCGCCGCCGGAACCTCTTCGGCCAGTGCCGCCCGAGTTCTTGTCGCTCGTCGGCGAACACGCTGAGCACCCCGGCACAGGAAAAGGAGTACGGGCGCGGAGTCGCATCCGGACGCGCGATTGTGGACTCTTCTTTGGACGGTAGATGGCTGCGTCAATGGTACAGTCGACATGGCACGCGAGCGCATTATTTCGGGTTCGGCCGGCGGCAACGACGAGGAGCGATTCAACGAATCCCTGCGTCCGGAGCGGATCGTTGACTGCGTCGGCCAGGAGCGGATCGTCGAGCAGTTGCTGATCGCGATGAAGGCGGCCGAGCAGCGGGCCGAGCCGCTGGAGCACGTGCTGCAGAGTGGCCCGCCGGGGCTGGGTAAGACGACGCTGGCCCATGTGATCGCTCGCGAGATGGGGGCAATCCTCCGCATCACCAGCGGCCCTGCCATCAGCAAGCCGGGCGACCTGATGCACTGGCTGACGGAGATGAAGCGCGGCGACGTGCTGTTCATCGACGAGGTCCACCGCCTGAGCCGCACCGTCGAGGAGTTCCTGTACGCGGCCATGGAGGATTTCCGCGTCGATTTCACGATCGACAGCGGGATCAGCGGCCGCACCGTCAACATCGCCCTGCAGCGGTTCACCCTGATCGGGGCCACGACGCGGACGGGCCTGCTGACGGCGGCCATGCGCGACCGTTTCGGCTTGCAGTTTCATTTCGAGTTTTACTCGGTCGAGGAGCTGACGGAGATCGTCCGGCGATCGGCCCGCAAGCTGAAGGTCAAGGCCGACGACGGCGCCCTCGGCCTGATCGCCTCGCGATCCCGGGGCACGCCGCGGGTGGCCAACCGGCTGCTCAAGCGGACGCGGGACTACGCCCAGGTGCGAGGCGACGGCACACTGTCACGCAAGACCGTCGAACAGGCCTGCGAGATTCTGCAGATCGACGCCCTGGGTCTGGATGAACTGGACCGCTCGCTGCTGCGCTCGCTCATCCAGACCTACAACGGCGGCCCGGCGGGCATCGAGGCTCTCGCCGCCACGCTCGGCCAGGAGCGCGACACACTCGAGGACGTCGTCGAGCCCTACCTCCTGCAGATCGGGTTTGTCATCCGCACGCGCCAGGGCCGCTGCGCCACCAAGGCCGCCTGCGACCACCTCGGTTTGCCCTTTGCCGGGCCGAAGGCGCCCCCTGAGGAGCAAGGCAGTCTGTTCGACGAGGATTGATCGCCTGTCGTCAGCGTGTGGACGTATGAACGTATGAATGTATGAACGAAGACTCGAATACCGAGCGTTCGTTCACACTATCACGTTCACACGTTCACACGTTCACACGCTGCCCAATCACAAACCCGCACAGTTCGGGTCGCCCGCCCCGTCGGCGCCGCTGATACACCGCTGGAAGCGGGCGAAATCGGCGGAATCCACGTCGTTGTCGCCGTCGAGGTCGGCCCAGGCGCAGTCAGGTGCCGGCGGGCCGATGCTGGGACCCGTCCCGCAGTTGATGAACGCGGCCAAGTCGGCGTCGTCCACGTCGCCGTCATGGTCGCTGTCGCCGGGAATCGCCGGCACGTATTCGTAGGCCCCGCGGTCGACGGTGCCGCTCAGGATACGGGGACCGCCGTCAAGATCAGTGGTGGTGCCGCCGGGCAAGGCGGCGTTGTTGCCGGTGTTCACACAGGGCGAGGCCGCCTGCAAGCGCGGATTGTCGTCGGCGGTGCCGTAGACGTTGTCCGGCCCGTCGGCGTCGACGAACTGCGGATTGGTGCCGTTGTTGGCGGTGCCGCCCAGGCCGCCGGTCCAGCTCTGCACCGTGCAGTACTGCAGGGTGGGGGTACCGCTGGCCATGTAGATCTGACTCCACTCAATGGTGCCGTTGACGTCGTTGTTCGCCCACAGGATGCAGTTGGCCAGCGTCGGGGCCGACGAGTCGCCGTAGAGCCCGGCCGCGAAGCCGGCCTGGTTGCCGACGATCGTGCAGTTCACGAAGTTGATGTTGCTCGAAGCGAACATGGTGACGGCGGCGCCGAAGTCGGCGACGTTGCCGCTGAACAGGCAGTTGGTCAGGGCCACGTTGCAGTTGGAATACGTGTCGACGCCGGCCCCGCCGCCGGCGGCAACGTTGGCGCGGAACACGCAGTTGGTGATCGCGGGGCTGCAATCGAAGGCGTTACCGATGGCGGCACCATAGTCGGCCTGGTTGGCGGTGAAGGTACAGGAGCCGATCGCCGGGCTGGAGTTCGTGTAGTTGTAGATCGCCCCGCCGTTCTGGTTCACGCCCGTGGTCGAGTTCTGGTCGAACGTGCACCCGGTGATGGTGGGACTGGAGGTAAAGGCGTTCAGGATCGCCCCGGCGAACACGGCCGAATTCGACTGGAAGGTGCAACCGGTGATTGTCGGGTTGCAGAGCGAGTAGTTCAGGACCGCCCCGCCGGCATACTCGCCGCCGGAGTTGCTGTCGAACGTGCAGTTCGTGAGCGTCGGGCTGGCCTGGTGGTTGCCGACCGCCCCGCCGCCCTGACCGGCATAGTTGCCGACAAAAACGCAGTTGGCGATGGTGGGCGCGCCGTTCTCGACGAGCAGGCCGCCGCCGGTGTTGCCAGGGAAGTCGGCGGTGTCCACGTAGCCGCCGGTGATCGTGAAGCCGTCCAGCACCGCGGTGGCATCCGTACCGCTGCCGACCACGACGTGGTAAGAGTTGTCGGTCGCGACGCCCGCGGTGCCGATGTCGCCGCTAAGCGTGGTCACGTGGGCCGCGGGATCACGCTGATCTCGGCTGATCTCGGTCCCGACGAACCCGCCGTACAGCGCAATGCCGTTGGCCAGGATGAAGCCGACATCGCGACGGCCCGTGCCGGCATCCGGCCGGTACGTGCCCTGGGACACCCATATTTCCTGGACCGCGCCGTTCGAGCCGCCGGCCCGGCACAGTGCCCGCTGGATGTCGTTGAACGCCGTCGCCCAGCTCAGCCCGTCTCCGCCGGAAGGCGCCGACGACCGAACGTGCAGCACCGCCGGAAGCCCGGCAACGAACGTGGATCGGAAGTTGGCGACGAACGTGCGAGTCTCGTTGATCGTCAAGGCGATGTCGCACGGCAGCGGGTCGCCGACCGGCACGCCCGTCGGGCCG
>JACQVT010000051.1 GCA_016209665.1 Planctomycetota bacterium
CCAGGCGTGAGCGGAAGGTGGGAGGTTTTCAGGACCAAGGCAACTTGTTGCCGTTCTTCCACCGCCCGCCGGCGGAGGATGCGTCAACAAGTTGACGCGGTCCTAAGGAAACTTGGCGGTTCGTCGGTTCTGTCACGCGCGCGAGGCGGGCAAGGATGCCCGCCCCCGACGACGGCCCGGATCGTCGACGTTACAATTGTGGGATTCGCCATCGTGACGAGTTGACCGGCGGGGACGAGAAGCCCTGGCCGCACGGTTCGATATCGAGTGCCCTGCATTGTCCGACGTCATCAACGAAGCTGCCGCTGCCGGAGTCGCCCCGACCGAGGTGCGCCCCCGCGCCACGCGGGACATCCTGCTGACCGGGAGCGTGGGGGCGGCCCTGGCCTGGCTGGCCTTGCCGGTGTTGGGCGAGCAGGTCCTGCATTTGCTGGTCGGACTGGTGGACACGTACCTGGCCGGCACCGTCAACAAGGAGGCCACCGCGGCCATCGGTCTGGCGACCACCGTGGTGTGGCTGGCCCACCTCATGTTCAGCTTCGTCGGCGCCGGCGCAGCCGCCCTGGTTTCGCGCCACGCCGGCATGAACGAGACCGACCGGGCCAACCACTTCAGCAATCAGGCCATCGCCCTCGCGCTGCTGATGGGGTTGTTGGAGTGTGTACTGCTGTGGCTGGCGGCGCCTCTGTTACCCTGGTGGCTGGGCTGGGAGCCGGAGCCCACGCGCATCGCCGTGCAGTTCCTGCGCATCGACTGCTGGGGCTACGTCATCTACAGCCTGACGCTGATCGGCGGGGCGTGCTGGCGCGGGATGGGCGACACCCGCACGCCGCTGTACGTCATGTGCTTCGTCAACGTCTGGAACGTGGTCGCCTCGACGAGCCTGCGGTTCGGTCTGGGGCCGGCGCCGAACCTCGGGGTCCTCGGTATCCCGCTGGGCACGCTGAGCGCCCGCGTCCTGGGGGGGCTGATCGTGCTGGTGCTGCTGGTCCGCGGGCGGAGCGGGCTGCGGCTGGGCCTGCGGGCGATGCGTTACCGGTGGACCCCGGTGGCGCGGCTGCTGCGGGTGGGGATTCCGGCCGGGATCGACGGGCTGCTCATGTGGACCGGGCATTTCCTGTTCCTGCGCATCATCAGCGGTCTGCGCACCGGCGACGAACAAGCGGCGATCGTGGCCGCGCACTTCGTCGGCATCCGGGTGGAGGCGCTGTCATACATGCCGGCGTTTGCCTGGGCGACCGCCGCCGCCACCCTGGTCGGCCAGAGTCTCGGCGCGGCCGACCCCCGGCGAGCCATGCGGAGCGGCCACCTCGCCGCCCTGCAGGGCTCGGCCCTGTGCTTCGTGATGGGCGTGCTGTATTTCGCCTTCGCCCCGCAGATTTACTACGTCTTCAACACCAGCGACTATGCCCGCGTCGCCGCCGCCGGCGTGCCCGCCCTGCGGGGTGAGGCGTTTTTCCAGGTTCCCCTGGCCTTGATGATCATCTACACGATCGCCCTGCGCGGCGCGGGTGACACGCGCTGGCCGCTTTTGTTCACCGTCATCGGGATGGTGTTCGTGCGCCTGCCGTTGGCGTACCTGGGCGGCGTGGTGCTCGACGGCGGCCTGATCGGGGCCTGGGTGGGCATGTACGGCGACATGACCTGTCGGGCGATCCTCAGTACCGTTCGGTTTGCCCGCGGTCGCTGGCAGACCATCCGGGTGTGACCTGTATTGGACACTTGGCGGCTCGACAATAGTTGGAGACGTTCGGCCGATGACCCAGGCCCCACGCCGGCCGGAGGGGTCATCCGTCGACCGGTGGCGGTTCGCAGCGGCTTGGATACAATGCCGGCCGGCTGATCCTTCAGACCCGAAAGCTGGGCCTCGGGTACGACGAAAGGTCCAGGTACAAAGCAGCGCCACGGTTCGTGGCGGGTTTCCCCGGCGGGAGGCACGTTGATGAACATATCATGGAAGAAGATCGCACTGGCGGGGTTCAGCTCGGCTTTGCTCGGTTTTCTCGGTTGCGGAGGTTGTCCGAGGCCCCAGCTCGGCCCGGTGCTGTACGTGCGGGCGGGGGCGACCGGGCTTGACATCGGCACCAGTTGGGCCGACGCATTTACCGACCTGCAGGACGCGCTGGCGGTCGCCGCCGGGGACCTCAGCGTCACCGAGATCTGGGTCGCCGCCGACACCTACCGCCCGGCCGGGCCCAACGGCGACCGGGCGGTCGCATTTGGGCTCCTGAAGAGCCTGGCCCTCTACGGCGGGTTTGCCGGCACCGAGACGTCCCGCAATCAGCGTGACCCGGCAGCCAACGTGACCATCCTCAGCGGCGACCTCAACGGCGACGACCAGGGCTTCGTCAACAACGGCGAGAACAGCTACAGCGTCGTCGGAGCCGACGGCAAGGACCTCACCGCCGTGCTCGACGGCTTCGTCATCCGCGGCGGCAACGCCAACCAGGGCAACCGCGTCAACGGCGGGGGCCTGTACAATCAGAACGCCTCCCCCACCATCGTCAATTGCACGTTCGAGAGCAATACCGCCCTGGTCTACGGCGGCGGGGTGTTCAACTACAACAGCAGCCCCACGTTCAGGGACTGCACGTTCGCCGGCAACACCACCCTGGGCTCGGGCGGGGGGACGCTGAACTTCAACAGCAACCCGACGCTCGTCGACTGCACGTTCACGAACAACAGCGCCAACTCGGGCGGCGCGATGTCCAACCGCGACAACAGCAGTCCCCGGTTGACCGACTGCACGTTCACCGACAACTCCGCGACCGACTCGGGCGGGGCCGTCGTCAACAACGGCGGCGCGCCGGTCTTCGCCAACTGCCAGTTCGTGTCCAACAACGCCGGCATGGGCGGGGCGGTGAACACGTTCAACGCGGCCGCGCCCACGTTCGCGAACTGCTCGTTCGTCGGCAACGCCGCTCAGCTCGACGGGGCCGCGATGCTCAACTCGATCGACGTGCTGGGCGGTCTGGTCGGCTGCATGTTCCGGGACAACTCCGCCGGCCGTTCCGGCGGCGGTGTCGCCAACAACTCGGGCAGCAACCTGACCGTGGTAAACTGCACGTTCCTGGGGAACTCCGCCAGCTCCGGCGGCGGCGGCCTGTTCAACTTCGCGAGCCGGCCCACCTTGATGAACTGCATATTCAGCGGCAACTCCGGCCAGCTCGGCGGGGCCGTCCTGAACCGCGACCACGCCGATGCCACGATCACCAACGGCACGTTCAGCGGCAACGTGGCCACCTTCGGCGGCGGCGTATACAACGCCCTCGACAGCAGCCCGGTCCTGACCAACTGCATCCTGTGGAGCAACACGGATTCGGGGCTGTCGCTCGTCGACGCCCAGATCCGCACCGACAGCGGCACACCCGAGGTCACCTATAGCTGCGTCCAGGGCGGCTGGGCGGGGGCCGGCGGCACCGGCAACATCGCCACCGATCCGCTGTTCGTCGACGCCGACGGGGCCGACGGCACGGCCGGGACCACCGATGACGATCTCGCCCTCCAGGCCGGCTCGCCCGCGATCGACGCCGGCGACAACGACGCCGTCCCCGCCGACACGCTCGACGTGGACGGCGATGGGAACCTGACCGAGCCCACGCCGACCGATCGAGCGGCCAACCCGCGCTTCGCCGACGACGGCGCAGTCGCCGACACCGGCAACGGGACGGCCCCGATCGTGGACATGGGCGCGCTCGAGCGCCAACCCTGACGTCGTACCGCTGTTCATCGTATGTGTAAGTTGGCGCCATGCGCGGGGACAAGCCCCGCGGCTCGTTCTTCCACACTACGAGCCTTGCTGTCTTCCCGATGCCCGAACCCCGAGCCCCGGGCCCCGATCCGTCATCACAGTCCGGGCGTCCACAGGTACATGAACTGGGCCTGGGGC
>JACQVT010000503.1 GCA_016209665.1 Planctomycetota bacterium
GTCTACCCGAGGCTCGGGACGCCCTGAAGAAGGCCGTCAGTCTGGCGCCCAACCAGGCCCGGTTCTGGTACAATCTGGGGCTGGCCGAGAACCATCTGGGGGATTCGACGTCCGCCCTGAACGCTTTGGAGAGGGCCGAGCAACTCGACCCGTCGGCGGCGGACTACCCGTACAGCCGGGCGACCATCTACCTGGGCCTCAACCAACCGGAACAGGCCAAGGCGGCGTTGCGGCACGCCCTGCGGATCGACCCGAACCACGCCCAGGCCAAGCGACTGCTGAACGAATTGTAAGCGGCCCACCGGCGCGGTCGTAGCTCGGCCTCGCGTATGCTCACGGTTCGGACAAGCCTCACGGCTCTTCTCCTCGCTCCAAGGCGAGGGATTGGGTGACAAATAATTAGCATCGGCGCGCAGGTCAATTGCCGCCGGTGGACCCGACCGAGCCTGGGGGCCGGAATGTTGAAAACCCGCAAACCTTTGGACCGGTATCGCGTCCTATTGGGTGTGGCCGACGTTTTTCGCGGGAACCTGCCCTGCGCCGCTTGCACGGGCGCGGCGCCCACGCTAGAACAAGGGTTGAAGGATCGCGGCGGCCGCCTGGAAACTCGGACGAAGGAATCCCGGAATATGACGCCCCGGACACGCCAGCCAGCGCCCCTTCCACCGTCCGACCGACCGACAGGTGCCGGAGGGTGGCGGGTGTTCGTGGTCGTCCTGGGCGTCGCGGTGGCGGTTCAGTTCCCCCCGCCGGTGGCCCGCGGCCAAGCCGTCGACTCGGCCACGGCGGCCGCGTCGACCCGAACCGGGGACGCGACCAACCCCAGCGACCGTCTGCTGCTGCTGATCCCCACCCTGACGGGGGAGGGAACCACCGCCGACCGTCACGAGGCGGCGGCGGCGATCCTGCGGTTGGGAACGGAGGACGCGGTCAAGGCGGTGACCGGAATCCTCAAGCTCAAGAACAACAACGCCGCCAAGCTGGCGATCTGCGCCGCGGTCGGGGAGATGGACTCGCCCCCCGCCGCCCTGGCGGAACCGTTGCTCGCCCTCCTGCAACAGCAGAAGGACCCGCAGATTCACGATGCGGTGGTGCCGGCCCTGTCGCGGTTCACCGACCCGTCGATCAGCGGACGACTCAAGGACTTCCTGGAGCAGGAGGAGTTGGAATGGCTCCGGTCCGAGCACGTCGCCCGCTCCCGCGAGTTGTACGGCCTGCTGCCCAAGGAGAGCGACCGGATCGGCCGGCTCCAGACCTGGCTCAAGGCCGCCCAGCCCGTCGACCGGCTGACCGCTCTGGAGATCGTGCACGGGGCGATGCTGGCCACGACGCCCACGCCGCCGGCCAAGGAGGTCTTGCAGCAGATCCGCCAGATGCTTCGCGACCCCGACGAGGACGTGCGGCGCAAGTGCGTGGCGGTGCTGCGGGACCTCCAGGAGAAGGAGGATGCCGCCCGCATCCTGGGCATGCTGGAGCACGAGCGGTCGCCGGTGGTGCTCGAGGAGATTTACAAGGCCCTGGGCCGCATGGGCGACCCCGAGGCGACGGGGGCGTGCATCAAGGGCCTGCGAAATCCCAACGAGGACGTGGCGTCGGGGGCCGCCGACGCCTTGGGCCGCCTGTGCCGCGTGGTAAACGGCAAGGTTCCGCCCAACGCGGCCCTGGCGGTGACGGCGATCCTCGAACGGGCGAACGAGCCGATGGGCGACAAGCTTCGCGAGCAATTGGTGACGGCGATGGCCCAGATTGCCGACCGGAGGTTCCTGCCCATCCTGGCCGTACACGCGAAGCCCGACGAGAAGGTGGCGCAGGTTCGCCAGGCGGCGATCGCGGGCATCGGGCAGATCGGCGATCCGGAGCAGGTGGACCTGGTCATCGCCGGGTTGTCGGAGGACCCGGACCCGGGCGTGCGGGAGGCGGCAGCGGAGGCCCTGGGCAAGCTCGGCAACAAGCCCGCGCATCTGAGGCCGCTGGTTCTGCACCTCGCCGATGCGTCCCAGGCGGTGCAGAACAAGGCCTGGGCGGCGTACCGGCAGGTGGTAGGCCGGCTGACGTGGGAGGAGCGGCGGCAGGCCTTCAGCGCGTGGACGGGCGAGGACAAGGTTTCGACCGGCCGGCGGATCGACCTGCTGACCGACATGGAGAGCCAGGCGGCCGCGGCCAAGAACGATCCCGGGCGGCTGGTCGACATCCGCGAGGAACTGGGCGATGCCTTGCTGACGAGTGGCGAATACGCCTTGGCGGCGGCGGCGTTTGCCCGGGCGGCGGAGGGCATGACCGCGGAACAAGCCGGCCGGCGGTTGCCGCTGACGGTCAAGCTGCTGAATGCCTACCTGCGGGTACCCGCGTACGACAAGGCGATGGCCACGGCCGCGGCGGCCCAATCACCCCAGGCCCGCGAGGCCCTGGCTGAGCAGTTGTTCCGCTTCGTGGAGAACCTGGCGAAGACCGATCCTCGGGGGGCGGTCGACTGCATCGACCGGTTCAGGGCATCGTCGCCCGATCTGTTCAACGGCGACTGGGGCGCCAGGTTCGACGGGCTGCGGCGGTCGACGACTCAACCCGCCTCAACACTGCCCGGCGGTTGAGCATCATCCGGTTGGACCACTGGCGGCAGCAGGAACGGCGACCGGCGAGGCCGGCGAGGATGCCGTCGCCACATCCAGCAGGTAAAGGTCACCCCGTCGCGACCAGCATATGCCGGCCGGCAGGCGGGCTCGGGGGTGTTCGGCGTTATCGGGGACCAGCACCACGCGCCGCCAGCCGCCCGAGGTGTCGCGGACGTGATCGAGGAAGGCCCGGGCATCGTCGGGCGTCCTCATCGGCCAGACAGCACTCACCTCGAGTCCCGAAACCTGCCGGCGGAGGACGACGTATCGGACGGCCGGGTCGGCCATCCCGCTCTCACAGATGATCAGCCCGCCCGCACCGGCCAGGTCGACCGCCTCGTCCGCCATGCGTTGGGCCGAGCGGTCGGCGACTGTCCAAGGCCACAAGAGATACCGGTAATCGTCGCGGTAAGGCCGATGGCGTTCGTAGGTGCCGAGCACCTGTGCCCGGCGGGCGATGGCCGGGGCCACGCCGTACACGAGCGGTGTCAACACCAGCAGAGCCACGCCCGCGGTGCGGGCCCAGCGGCGGGCGGGTTCCAGCCATTGTGTGGTCCGGGCAGCTCCGAGACCGGCGAACAGCGACAGCAGCACGTACATCGGGAGGAAAAACGTGTGTTGATCGACGACGTTGTAGCGCAGGGCGAATCCGGCGTGCAAGACCAGCCCGGCGACCAAGGCCCAGCCGGCGGCCCGCAGGAGGTCTGTCTTCCGCCAGACCGCCAGGCCGACAACCGCGGCGGGCAGGAAGAGACTCGGGAAACTCAGGCCGATCCACCCCGCGCTCAACGCCAGGATGTGGGGCGAGATCGAAGCGTTCAGGACGTTCCCGGCGTAGACGGTGCCGAACAGGGCGGAGCGGAGGGTGCCGGCCGGATCGCCGCTGCCCAAGCACTCCAGGACCACCAGACCCGTATAAGGCAGCGACCCCAGCAACCAGAGCAGAGTCGCCGCGGTTGCATCTCGACCGCCGAGCTTGAACGATCGCCGCGCCCCCCACGCGTAGATCGCCAGCACCGGCGTGGTCAGGATCGCCTGCAAGTGGTTCGCCAAGCCCAGGCCGTTGAGCAGGAACATGCCGAGGAGCGCCCGACGGGAACCGGTGCGGGCGTGGTGGATCAGGCACCAGCACTCGCCGGTCAGGAGGGCCGCACTGAGTGTGTATACCTCGGCGGTGGTGGCCATGTGCCAGAACGTGTTGGCCAGAGCCAGCGAGGCGGCGGCGAAAACGGCCGGTCCCACGCGGCCCGTCAACGTCCGCACGCAGCCGAGGACATTGGCGACCGCGATGGCCGCCGCCAGGGAACTGACGAGCGTGACGACGAAGGCCGGCTCGAGGCTGCTGAGCCGGACAGCAAGGCGGGTCAACCAATGGTGCAGCGGATGGCTGAGGGCCAGGCCCAGCGAGCCCCGCAGGTCGTGGGTCAGGGTCCGCAGGATGAAGACACCGCCATCCTGCCATTGGGCGCCCCGGCCGGCTGTCGCCGCGTACAGGAGGAACGACAGCACGAAGGCCGCCAGCCAGATGGGGATGACGGAACGGGCAGTCGATGTCGAATGGATGCCTGCCGTGCTACTGGGACGGACTGAGGACTTGTTACCTCCAACGTCTGACATGCCGAAGAAGGCGGGCAGGATGCCCGCCCCCCAGGAGCCGGGTTGGGAGCCGCTCGTCGCGGGCTGCATGTTCGCATCCTACCGGGGGCGCGGCCGATGGTCCAAGAGCGGTTGGCATTCGGCGCCGGGCTCGGTTAGGTTCTGCCGGTGATGAGGACGAAACTCAGTGCGGCCAACCCGCAAGGGTACAACCGGGCCGGGTATGCGTGGGAGATGGTGCCGGCGGATGGGAAGTGTCACCTGGATTTCGGCTGCCACCAGGGCAGGTTCCTGCACTTGTTGGCCGACAAGGGACCGCGGCGGCTGGTCGGCGTCGACGTGGATCGTGAGGCGATCGAGGCCGGCCGGGTTCGGCATCCGAACCTCGAACTGGTCCACCTGACCGAACCGCACCGGCTGCCGTTCGCCGACGGGACATTCGACTCCATCTCGGCCCTGGACGTTATCGAGCACGTGGCCGATCAGAAACAGGTGCTCGACGAGTTCCATCGCGTGCTTGCGCCCGACGGCGTGCTCATCGTCACCGTGCCGCGGCGGTACCTGCTGTCGTTCCTCGACCCGGGCAACCTGAAGTTCCGGTTTCCCGCGCTGCATCGCCGGGCTTTCGCGCTGCTGTACTCGCGGGCGGAATACGAACGGCGATACGCCGCCAATCCCGACGGCCTGATCGGCGACGTGTCGGCGGGCAAGGCCTGGCACGAGCACTTCACGCCGGCCGGCCTGGCGAGCCTGCTTGGAGACTCGGGCTTCGAGGTCGTGGACTTCGACGGCAGCGGATTCTTCGGACGGCTGTTGGACGTGGTGGCGGTGCCGACGTCCGGCCTGGCGCTCATGCGGCGGCTTTTTTCGCCTCTCTTTCGTATCGACGCCCGGCTGTTTGCGTCGATGAATCTGTTCTGCACGGCCAGGAAGCGACAAGCGGCCGGCCCGAGTTGAGACGACATGAAGAACGAGCCCCCACCCATTCCGCACGCCCCGGCGGACGAGGGGAAGCCCCGAAGCCGGGGCCCGATCCGCCGCGCGGCCGAGTTCCTGTTCCGCGGGCTGCGCAACGTGCTTGCGTTCATGATGGCGGTCGTGCTGCTGCTGGCGTTTACGCCGCTGGGAAACCTGCTGTTCCGGCACCTGTCGGTCACGGTGGCCGATCCGCCCAAGGCGGATTACATCGTGTGCCTGGGCGGCGGGATGGGCCGCGAGGTGCGGGCGGCCCAGCTCTGGCATCGCAAGGTGGCGCCCATCGTGATCGTCAGCAACCGCCCGGGGGCCGCGGAGTGGATGCGGACGCTCGTCGAGCAGACGGGCGTGCCGCACGACCGCGTGCTGGTGGATGACACCTCGTACACCACCGCCGACCACCCCGAAGGGATCGCCCGCGTACCGGGCGTCGATCGCCACAGGCAGCGGTTCGTGATCGTCACCGACCACGTCCACAGCCGACGGGCCCAGGCCTGTTTCCTCAAGGCGGGCTACGAGCACGTGACCTTCTGGGGCGGCCTCAAGGGCGTCAACCCCCCGACGACCTACTGGGAGTGGTGCGAGTGGCGGATCATCAACCTGCCGATGATCGTCTATGAGTGCGCGGCCACGGCGAAGTACACCTGGCGAGGGACGATATAACTGCCCAGGAAACCGGTCGCACCGGTGACGGCGATTCGCATGATGACACGCTCCCGAACAGCTCAGCAGACGATCATAGCAGTCTAACGGCACGTGGCGGAATGTCGAAGGTGTCACGGCCTTGGGGCCAAGCGGTTGATGGCCACGAAGCATTTCTGGGCTTCGATGACGTTGGCGGCCTGAAACCGCAGCGTGTTCACGTCGAGGCGTTCGATGGTTGGAATGGCCTCGCAGATCTCCAGGCCCTCCCAGTGCCTGAGCCGCATCGTGACGGTCAAGGGCAGTTTGGGCCGGTAGACGGTCAGGCCCTCGATGTCGGCCAGGGCCGCCGCCGCCGTTTCGCGGATCTCGTCGCGGACGTCGGCCAGCGGTCGCAGCCGGGCACACTCGTGGGCCATGCCGGTCTTGCTCATGACGTAGTGGAAGCCCGGCGGCAATTCCCGTTCCACCTGGGCCTTGAGCTGGTCGTCACCGGTGATCATCCCGATCGGCACGCCGAAATGACCCGCGAAGGCCGCCGCCCAGGCCGCCTCGCCCACGCTCTGGCCGTTGATGGTCAGATCGAGCA